>CABSGW010000129.1 GCA_902477365.1 uncultured Prevotellaceae bacterium | reverse complement strand
GATCTGAAAGGACCGATTGTTTTCCTGGCGTCTAATGCATCTGATTTTGTGAACGGGCATGTGCTCTATGTTGATGGCGGCATTTTGGCCTATATCGGTAAACAACCCTAATCCGGCAACTGGCAATGGCGATTTTTGAATATATCATCAACCTGGGTGCGAGTGTAATGATGCCTATCATTTTCACCGTATTGGGGATTTTGTTAGGCGTTCGTTTCGGTAAGGCTCTTCATTCGGGCTTGTATGTGGGTGTCGGCTTTGTGGGCTTGTCGGTTGTCACCTCTTTGCTGACCAGCAGCCTGGGACCGGCTTTGTCCGAGATGGTTAAGGTTTACGACTTGAACCTGGGTATTTTCGATATGGGTTGGCCTGCAGCGGCATCGGTTGCTTACAATACGGCAATCGGGGCTTTTATCATCCCGGTTTGTCTGGGTATTAACTTGCTGATGTTGCTGACACGTACAACGCGTACCGTCAATATCGACTTGTGGAACTATTGGCATTTTGCTTTTATCGGTGCTGTGGTCTACTTTGCGAGCGACAGTCTGTTGTGGGGCTTTTTTGCCGCAATTGTTTGTTACATCATTACGTTGGTTATGGCCGATTTGACCGCGCCGGGATTCCAGAAATACTATGACAAGATGGATGGAATCTCCATTCCGCAACCTTTTTGCCAGAGTTTTGTGCCGTTTGCGCTAGTCATTAATAAACTGTTGGACAAGATTCCCGGTTTCGACAAACTGGATATTGATGCCGAAGGCATGAAGAAGAAGTTTGGCGTGTTGGGAGAACCTCTTTTCCTGGGAGTTATAGTAGGATGTGGCATCGGTGCTTTGGCTCGTTATGACGTACCCGGCATTTTAGCCCTGGGAGTAAAGATGGGTGCTGTGATGGAGCTGATTCCGCGTATTACAAAGCTGTTCATTGATGGTTTGATGCCTATCTCTGATGCTACCAAAAAGATGATTGCGCGTAAATTCGGCGATAAAGTTCAACTGCACATAGGTATGAGTCCGGCGTTGGTGATCGGACATCCAACCACGTTGGTGGTGTCTTTGTTGTTGATTCCTGTCGTGCTGCTTCTTTCGGTGGTGCTTCCTGGCAATGAGTTCTTGCCTTTGGCTTCGTTGGCCGGTATGTTCTATCTGTTTCCGGCCGTGTTGCCTATTACCAAGGGTAATGTGGTGAAAACGTTCATTGTGGGACTGGTAGCGTTGACGGTAGGGTTGTATTTCGTAACCAACCTGGCGGCTTCGTTCACCTTGGCGGCACAAGACGTGTATGCGGCAACGGGCGAGGCTGCGGTGCATATACCGGATGGGTTTAGCGGAGGCGCACTCGACTTTGCCTCCAGTCTTTTTGCGTGGGTCATTTACCACCTGACCTATACCATAAAATATGTAGGTCCGGCCGTATTGGTGGCACTTACTGTGGGATTGATGGTGTGGAATCGCCGACGTATTGTTAAATCAAATGAAACAAAATAAGTATGAGAAAAATGATTTTGGCCGTGAGCCTTTTTCTTTCGCTCCAGGTAGCAGCGCAGGGTTATACACATTATGAGTTGCGCCATGCCTGTCATCCGAGTGATGTGAAGACGTATGACACACAGCGTCTGCGTAGTAACTTTGCCATTGAAACATTGTTTGCCAATGATCAAGTGCACATGACCTATTCGTTGAACGACCGTTTTGTGATTGGTGGAGCGTTGCCTGTTACCAAAGCACTGAAATTGGAGGCCATAGATCCGTTGAAAGCGCCTAACTTCCTGCATCGTCGCGAAATAGGCATCGTAAATGTTGGTGGTGACGGAACGGTGAAAGTGGGTGACAAGGAATATGAGTTGAAGTATAAAGAAGCGCTTTACGTGGGTAGCGGTGCGCACGAGATTTATTTCTCGTCGAAAGATGCAAGCAAACCGGCCCGTTTCTACTTTAATTCGGCTGCGGCACATATGTCTTATCCTACGAAGAAAATCACGTTAAAGGATGCGACAATCATCAAAGCCGGATCGGCCAACGAATCAAACGAACGCGTTATTAATCAGTTGATTGTCAATAAAACGGTTCCCAGTTGTCAGTTGCAAATGGGTATGACCGAACTGAAGCCCGGTAGCGTATGGAACACCATGCCTGCCCATGTACACTCGCGCCGCATGGAGGCTTACTTCTACTTTGAGGTGCCTCAGGGACAGGCTGTCTGCCACTTTATGGGAGAACCGCAGGAAACACGCCCCATTTGGTTGCATAACGAGCAGGCTGTCATCTCGCCAGAGTGGTCAATCCATTCAGGTGCAGGTACCAGTAACTATACCTTTATTTGGGGTATGGCCGGCGAGAACCTGGATTACGGAGACATGGATGGAGTGAAACCTACCGAACTGAAGTAATCGGCTGTTTGATATAGCCTGATTTGTAAAAAACCGACTGGGCATCTCGTTACAACAAGATGCCCAGTCGGTTTTTCCGTACTGCCCAGTACGGTGCTGACGGGTGTGGGCTGATTGGAGACAGATATTTCTGCCATTATGAATGACTCGTGGCAGTAGGCTGTCAAATTGTCGTTCTTTTTTGTCTGTATTACGGGCAAAAACGGTTTGGCACGGTTTTCGCAGTAGAGAAGGTGTCTTCCCCGATAGAAGGCAGATAAACATGAAACGTGTAAAACATAAAAAATACAAACTATGAACATTAAACCATTAGCAGACAGAGTACTGATTGCTCCTGCTCCCGCAGAAGAGAAAACCATTGGCGGTATTATTATTCCTGACACAGCAAAAGAAAAACCCTTGCAAGGTAAAGTATTGGCTGTTGGTAACGGAACAAAAGACGAAGAGATGGTATTGAAGGCAGAAGACACCGTGTTGTATGGTAAATATGCCGGAACCGAGATTGAACTGGATGGTGAAAAATACCTCATCATGCGTCAGAGTGATGTGTTGGCTGTTATCGGCTGATTTTAGTAAGAACATAGTTGAACTTTTTTAACATAGAAAATCATGGCTAAAGAAATTAAATATGATGTTGAGGCGCGCGACCTTCTGAAACAAGGTGCGGATGCATTGGCTAATGCTGTAAAAGTGACACTCGGTCCTAAAGGCCGTAACGTAGTTATCGACAAAAAATTCGGTGCTCCGCGTATCACCAAAGACGGTGTGTCGGTTGCCAAAGAAATTGAGTTGGATAACGCATTTATGAATGCGGGTGCACAGTTGGTGAAGAGTGTTGCCAGCAAAATGGGTGATGACGCCGGTGATGGTACCACAACTGCTACTGTGTTGGCTCAGTCAATCCTGACCGAAGGTATGAAGAACGTTGCAGCGGGCGCTAATCCGCTGGATGTGAAACGCGGTATTGACAAAGCTGTGCAGGCTGTTGTGGCTAACATCAAAGAACAGGCTGAGGCTGTAGACCAAAGCTATGAGAAGATTGAACAAGTGGCAACCGTATCGGCTAACAATGACCCTGAAATTGGAAAACTGATTGCAGACGGAATGCGTGCCGTAACCGTGAATGGCGTGATTACCATCGAAGATGCCAAAGGACGTGAAACGGTGCTGAAAACCGTTGAGGGTATGCAGTTTGACCGTGGTTATCTGTCTCCTTACTTCGTGACCGAAACCGAGAAGATGGCTTGCATCATGGAGAAACCTTATATCCTGATTTACGACAAGAAGATCTCTAATCTGAAAGATTTCCTGCCTATCTTGGAACCTGCCGTACAGAGTGGTCGTCCCTTGTTGGTTATTGCAGAGGACGTTGATTCTGAAGCTTTGACAACATTGGTTGTTAACCGCTTGCGTACACAGTTGAAAATCTGTGCCGTTAAAGCTCCTGGATTTGGTGATCGCCGCAAAGCGATGTTGGAAGATATCGCCGTGTTGACAGGTGGTGTAGTGATCTCTGAAGAGAAAGGTTTGAAACTGGAGCAGGCTACCATCGAAATGTTGGGAACCGCCGAGAAAGTGACCGTAAGCAAAGACAATACAACTATTGTAAACGGTGCCGGTGCAAAAGCTAACATCGAAGATCGCATTAACCAGATCAAGAACGAAATCGCGAACACAACTTCTTCTTACGACAAAGAAAAACTGCAAGAGCGTTTGGCTAAGTTGTCTGGCGGTGTATGTGTGCTGGAAGTGGGTGCTGCTTCTGAGGCAGAACAAAAAGAGAAAAAAGACCGTTGTGACGATGCACTTTGCGCTACACGTGCAGCCATCGAAGAAGGTATCGTGACTGGCGGTGGTGTAGCTTACATCCGTGCACAGAAGGTACTTGAGGGTATGACAGGTGTGAATGCCGATGAAACAACCGGTATCGCTATTGTTCGTCGTGCCATTGAAGAGCCGTTGCGCCAAATCTGTTCAAATGCAGGTCTGGAAGGTGCAGTGGTTGTAAACAAGGTACGCGAAGGCGAAGGTAACTTTGGTTACAATGCCAAGACCGAAACTTATGGCGACTTGCGTGCCGACGGTGTGGTAGACCCTGCTAAGGTAGCACGTATCGCATTGGAAAATGCCGCTTCGGTTGCAGGTATGTTCTTGACAACAGAATGCGTAGTATGCGATAAGAAAGAAGACAAGCCTGAGATGCCGATGGGTGCTCCGGGAATGGGCGGTATGGGTGGCATGATGTAATATCAGTAGCACACACATTCCACTTAGGATTTATAAAACAAGCAAAGCTGTCTCGCAAAGAGGCAGCTTTACTTTTCTTTGGTAAAAAGGTATAGGGGCGTTAGAAAAGGTTGTACGAGATTCCTACATTCAGATAGACCGAAGGATGTTGCGTGTAGGTGAACACCGGGTCTTTGTTTATTTGTTTCTTATTGTACAGTCGGCTACGGAAGGTGAAGGAACAGCCTCCGTGTCCGGTCAGGTAAATATGTTTCCCTAACTTATGTTCATACATGGCTTCGGTTTTAATGAAGTTTTGCACAAAGTAGCACTTGCGTGGTAGCGAGGCTACATTAGGGTATAGATAGAAACGTTCCCCGTCCAGCAGGCTGCCTAGGGATAGGCGTCCGTTTTTCAATACGTTTTTTCGGAAATATAGATGACGGGGTAGGGCTATGTCAATGATCCAAGAGGAATTAGTCGGTTTGTGGGCATACGAGAAAATGGGTAATACGGGGAATAATCCGCCCATATTGGTTAGATAGATAAGTCCCAAGGTGGTTAATGTTCGGTGGTTTCTGGTGAGTACCATCGTAGCCATCAGAGAGGCTTGGGCTCGTTCGTATCCTTTGTGTGAACCGTCAAATGACACATTGGCCATGCAAGCCAACGGCTTGCCGAAGAGGTGGGTGTTATGAACAAGACTTAATGCCGTTTCAAAGTGGTGATAGTCTGTTTTATTACTGTGGAAAGACTCTGTATAAATGGAGTTGGAGGTTTTGATGTGGTCGAATGATCGGTGATAGCATTGGTATTTCAGGTTGGTCAGCAAGATGAAATGCTTGTTATACCAAGTGGGGATATTGGCTGTAACCTTGACTACCGCGTTTTCTCGAAGTATTCCTTTTTCGTACATGGCGCCGTCCTGCTTGAATTGATAATTGGTGGCACCACGGTCTTCAAACTGGATGTCCAGTGTTCGCGTTGGTGGAAAATCACTGGTTATGTATTGTACGGTTTTGTAACGTGTGGAGTCGGTCGAAACGGTTTGGGCTGCAAGTGCATCCGGGATAAATAGAGGAAGAAAAAAGAGAATCTTAAATGAATTCACACAGGTTGGTTTTGGAATAGGAGACAAAGATACAATTATAATAAGAAAACTGAATGGTTCGATGTGGTTTTTGTCGCATTCATTTAAATTGAATACCTTTGTATCAATGTTTAACAAAAGTATTGATTGGAACAATGAGTGAGAAGTCTACATTGCGCGCTTCATTGCGTAAGTTCTTCGGAGATTATTTCGATTTACGGCGCGACATGGAACCGGTTTCGGCGACTGTCGATGCCATTAAGCAAGGAGTTGAATTTAAAGGCGCTAATTTATGGGTGCTTATATTTGCCATCTTTACGGCTTCTTTAGGTTTGAATGTCAACTCCACGGCGGTAATTATCGGTGCGATGTTGATCTCTCCATTGATGGGGCCCATTATCGGTATGGGGTTGGCTGTAGGGATTAATGACTTTGAACTGATGAAACGTTCGATGAAAAGCTACGCGGTGGCGACAGTTATCAGTATTGTTACGGCAACAATCTATTTTTCATTTACACCGCTCAACGGAGCACAATCGGAATTGTTGGCACGCACGTCTCCTACCATTTATGATGTGTTTATAGCCTTGTTCGGTGGGGCTGCCGGTATTGTGGCTTTGGCTACGAAGGGAAAAGGCAATGTGTTGCCCGGAGTAGCTATCGCTACTGCATTGATGCCTCCTTTGTGTACAGCCGGTTTCGGATTGGCAACGGGACATTGGTTATACTTTCTGGGTGCTTTTTACTTGTTTTTCATTAATACCGTATTTATTAGTGCTGCAACTTTTTTAGGCGTGCGTACCATGAAATTCCCGAAGAAGGTGTTTGTGGATACACGTCGGGAGAAACGGGTTCGGCAGTCTATCATTGCAATTGTGATATTGACAATGGGGCCTTCGGTGTATATGACTTACGGTATTGTGCGGAGTACCATATTTGAAACCAATGCAGAGAAGTTTGTGCAAGCGGAGCTGAACTGGCCGGGAAGCCAGATTATATCGCGTACGGTCAATTTCTCGAAACGCGAGATCCGGGTGGTGGTGATTGGCCGCGAAATCACAAATGAACAGATTCGGCAGGCAGAGGACAACTTGCGTTTCTTCAGGCTAGCTGATACCCGCTTGTCGGTGATTCAGGGTAATCAGCGCGACAGCGTAGCGCTATTAACCAATCATAATTTACAAGCGCAGAAGACCTTGCTTTTGCAGGAACAGTCCGAACGTATTCGGACACTTGAAAAAGATTTGAATGGTTATAAGCGTTACGAGAATGCCGGAGGCGAGGTGATGACGGAGTTGAAAGAGCTATATCCGGAGACGAGAAGCTTGACGCTGTCGCCTGTTATACAATATTATCAAGACGGGCATAGGGACAGCTTTACGCAGGCGGTTATAGCTTTCGACAAGAGACCCGATGTACAGCGTGCCGAAACGTTGCGCCGATGGTTGGCTGTACGTATTAAAGCTGATAGCTTACACCTTGTTGTGGCAGTCAATTAGTACCACTTTCCCCTTAAAGCAACAGCCCGATGAACGGCACGTTCATC
>CABSGW010000128.1 GCA_902477365.1 uncultured Prevotellaceae bacterium | reverse complement strand
CCAGCGACCACACGCCCCCCAGACGCGTACTCTAACCGGGCTGAGCTACACCCCGAATTGCGACTGCAAAAGTATGCGTTTTTTTCAAAACAACAAAATATTCAGCCGACTTTTTTACCCATTCTTCCATATTCAACCGCATATGTTTCATACACTTCACTTCTGCTCAACAAAAAAGAAAAATTTAACAAGATTGTAATAAGCAGAAAATCGGAAAATTACAAAGAAAACGTATTTTTGCAACACAGATAGATTGATTGTAATAAAACGACATCATGGAAAGACCATTTAATATACTGGTAGTGGATGACGAAGTAGACATCTGCGACATCCTTCGTTTCAATCTCGAAATCGAAGGATATCAAGTGGAAGTAGCCCACTCTGCCGAGGAGGTACTGGAACGTAACCTGGAACACATCGACCTGATGTTGCTTGATGTCATGATGGGTGAAATTTCAGGCTTCAAACTGGCTTCCATGTTGAAGAAGCAGCCCGAAACTGCCCATATTCCCATCATCTTCATCACAGCACGAGACACGCAAAACGACACATGTACCGGGCTGAACCTGGGGGCGGACGACTATATATCAAAACCATTCTCCGTCCGCGAAGTTTCATTGCGCGTCAAGGCTGTGCTACGCCGGACAGCCGTTCACAAGGTCGTTCCCGAAACCAGCCAGTTTCCTACTTACAAAGGATTGGCCCTTGACAGCGATAAAAAGAAAGTATACATTGACAACGATGAAGTGATTCTGACGAAAAAAGAGTTCGAAATACTGCACCTGCTCCTTACCAACCGCAACAAAGTGTTCTCTCGCGAAGACATACTTCGACAAGTATGGCACGAAGAGGTCATCGTACTGGACCGCACGGTAGACGTAAACATCACCCGGCTACGAAAAAAACTGGGAAACTATGGTTCTTGCATCGTTACACGACAAGGTTTCGGATATACGTTTGAAGAATAAATCATGACCATATCGCTCTTTCCTCCCATCTCATTCAGCAAGAAGTTGTTTCTCGAGGTACTGATGCTCTTCCTTTTTTTTGCAGGTTGCACCATGTTCTATCAGTACAATCGGGAGAAGGCTTACAAAGTGGACTTGCTGCAAACTCGTCTGCAAAGTTACAACCAACAACTTTACGATGTGATTTCGGCCGAAGGAACCATTGACTTGAAAAAGGTTGCACCTTTTTTGCAAACCCATCCTATACCGGATCTCCGCATCACCCTGATAAACAGTAATGGCGCAGTGCTGCTAGACAACCGGAAAGGTAGTCGGGAGATGGAGAACCACCAGGACCGGACAGAAGTAAAACAAGCCTTACAGAAGGGGACAGGCTATGACATTGAGCGTGTGTCAGAGACACTTAACAAGGCTTATTTCTACGCCACAACCTACTTCAAAGAGCAACACCTCATTGTACGCACGTCACTTCCTTACGATGACAGTCTGGCACTTCTGCTCCAGGCCGACCTTCACTACCTGGCCTTTACGTTACTACTGACACTCATCCTCACCTATATTTATTACCGCTTTACGCAGCGCATCGGGAAAACCATCACCCAACTCAAGCTCTTTGCCCGTAATGCCGAAGAAAATGTGGATCAGCCCGACATTCATTTCCCCAATAACGAACTGGGAGAAATCTCCCAACACATTGTACGGCTCTACCTGCAACTCAAACGAAGCCAGGAGGATAAAACCCGCCTGAAGCGGGAACTGACCCAAAACATTGCGCACGAACTGAAAACCCCCGTAAGCAGTATCCAGGGTTTTCTGGAGACATTGGTGAAAAACCCGAACATATCCGAACCCATGCGCAAGCAGTTCATGGAGCGCTGCTACGCGCAAAGTTGCCGACTGTCCAACTTGCTGCACGACATTTCGGCCTTAACCAAAATGGACGATGCCGCCCAAAGTTTTACGTTTGAAGACATTCCGCTCGCCTCCCTGCTGCAGGGCATCAAACAGGATACGTTGCTGCAACTGGAAGACAAGCACATGACCATTGAATACAACCTGCCCGAAGAGGCCGTGCTACATGGAAACTACGGACTGGTCTATTCCATCTTCCGTAACCTGACCGACAATGCCATCGCTTATGCCGGTGAGGGATGTACCATCCGCATCACCTGTACGGAGTTGCGTAACCATTTCTTCGCTTTTAGCTTTGCCGACAACGGTGTAGGCATTCCCGAACAATACTTTCCACGGCTTTTCGAACGTTTCTACCGGGTGGACAAAGGACGCTCACGCAAAATGGGAGGGACAGGCTTAGGCCTGGCCATCGTAAAAAACGCCGTCATTCTGCACGGTGGACAAATCACACTGCAAACGGCAAGCGGCGGCGGGTTGGATTTCCGCTTTACACTGCCGGGCATTCATGCCGCAAACTAAACAAGCCACCTTATTCGTTCCACTTCCTCAAACGCGACTGGGCATCTCTTTCTTCCGAGATGCCCGGTCACGTTCAAACAGATGCCCAGTCCTTTCTGCTCCTACCCCTTCCCGCCATACAGTGTCTTTCCATACCTTTCTTCAAAACACGCCTACTGAAATATTCGTATTACAGATGTAATGCCGGTTTCACCCGCTTGCAACTTCTTTGTAACATACAACCCCGACCTTTGCATCGTGAAACCAAAATTACTTATTCACATGAAAAAAACTTGGATTGCAGCATTTGCATTCGGCTGCCTCGCTTTGCAAGGAACAGCGCAAGAAGTATCAAACGAAAAAAAAGGTGATGCCATCATCACGGTATTCAGCAACCTCCATTCCGGTCTGGGAAAAGACAATGATGACCGTGGGTTTGCCATTGAAAGGGCTTACATCGGCTATCGCTATCAGTTGCCCGGCAATGTCACTCTACAGGCTGTAGCCGATGTGGGCAAGTCGAAAGACGTAGGCGACTACAACTATCTGGCTTACCTGAAAAATGCATTCGTACAGTGGAAACACCAGAAACTGACCCTCACGGGTGGTATGATCAGTACCACACAATTCAACTTACAGGAGAAAAGTTGGGGAAAACGTTATGTAATGAAATCATTCCAAGACGAATACGGATTTGGCAGCAGTGCCGACCTGGGTGTATCGGCGGCCTACGACTTTACATCCAAGCTCTCGGCCGATGTGATTGTTGTAAACGGCGAAGGCTATAAGAAGATCCAGAACGGAGACGGGCTTCTGTATGGCGCAGGCCTTACGGCACGCCCGCTAACCGGCCTCACAGTACGTGTTTACGGAGGTTTTAACGAAGCTTCCAAGAACCAGGAAAGCAACATGGTCAACGCCGCAGCATTTATCGGCTACAAGCATACCGACTTCAACCTTGGAGTGGAATATAACTACCAAACCAACGCCTCCTACACCGACGGGCACGACCAACAAGGTGTATCGGCCTTCGCAGCCGCACGCATTGCACGCAACGTAGAAGTGTATGGACGCTGGGACTATCTTAACTCCAAATCGGGTTGGAATGCATCCGAAGGAAACGCCGGCTTACTAGGTGCCGACTTCAAGTTGGGTAAATATGTAAAATTGTCTCCGAACGTCCGCATCAAAGCTCCCAAAGCTGATGGTGCATCAAACAGCTATTACGCTTATCTGAATTGTTCATTCGCCCTTTAAACCCTTTAAAACGAACTAAAAATGAAAACATTACATTTATTTTTTGCCGCATTGGCAATGGTTGCCCTTGCCGCATGTAACGGGAAAAAAGCCACTACGGAAAACGGCCGTGAACCGGCCGAACTGTCGGGAGCAGGTGCAACCTTCCCGCTACCTTTCTACAACATGGCATTCGAAGAGTTCTTCAAAGTGAACGGCGACCAAGTATCTTATGGCGGCATTGGCAGCGGTGGCGGCGTGCGCAACCTGAAAGACCAGATCGTAGACTTTGCCGGTAGCGACGCCTACCTGACGGACGAAGAAATGAGTGCTATGCAACCGGTGGTACACGTACCGACCTGTATGGGTGCAGTGGTTATGGCTTACAACTTACCCGGCATCCAGCAACTAAACCTGGCTGGAGACGTCATCGCATCAATCTTTGCCGGTGACATTACCAAGTGGAACGATATCCGCATTGCAGCCATCAATCCGGACGTGCAGTTGCCCGATCAGAAAATTATCCCCGTATACCGTTCGGACGGCAGTGGTACAACATTCAACTTCACCGACTACCTGGCCAAGGCCGACGAGGGATGGAAAACACGTTTCGGAGCTGCCAAATCGGTTAACTTCCCGGTAGGACAGGCTGCCAAAGGAAACCCGGGTGTAGCCAGTATTGTCAACCAAACCCCTTACACACTGGGTTACGTTGGTTCGGAATACGCATTTGCCCAAAAACTGTCTTACGCTGCCATCCGTAACAAACGCGGCGAATTTGTAAACCCCACTACGGAAAGCATCTCGGCTGCCGCCGCCGGTGACATCCCCCAGGACACCCGCTGCACCATAGCCGACGCCGATGCCGACGGAGCTTACCCCATCAGTTGCTTCACCTGGCTCATCGTTTACAAAGAACAAAACTACGCCAAACGCTCAAAAGAACAAGCCGAGGCTACCGTAGCATTGTTGAACTATATGCTCACCGACGAAGTGCAGAAGTCAACCGCAACTGTACATTACGCCCCACTACCTCAAAAAGCCATTGAGTTGAGCCGTAAAAACATCAGTGAAATCACTTACGACGGTCAGGCCATCGCCCCGTTGAAAGCACAGTAAAGAACCATCTATGCAAGACAAGCTATTCAGACTATTGCTTATCCTTGCGTCGATATGCATCCCGCTCGTCTGTGGAGGAATTATTTACAGCCTCACACAAGACGCAGCGGGTGCGTTCGAACGTTTCGGATTTTGGCATTTCATATTCTCGGACGAATGGGATTACACGCCCGGCAGAGAACAGTATGGAGCGTTGCCGTTCATTACAGGAACATTGCTCACCACCCTGTTGGCTCTCGCCATCTGCCTTCCGTTCTCGCTTCCGGTCGCTCTGTTTACGGGCGAATATTTCAAAGGGCGTAAAATTGCCACCATCTTGAGTACAGTTACCGACCTGTTGGCCGGCATACCCTCTATCATCTACGGTTTATGGGGTTTCTACATGCTCCGTCCCATCTTTATGCACCTGAACCTGTCACCGCAAGGATCGGGTATACTGACCGCAGCTTTCGTACTGGCTATCATGATTGTCCCCTATGCGGCCTCCCTGAGTGCCGAGTTCATCAAAATGGTACCCACCGACCTGAAAGAGAGTGCCTACAGCCTTGGTGCCACCCGCTTTGAAGTGATACGCCACGTCATCTTTCCGGCCGCCGGTTCCGGTATCTTTTCCGCCTACATCCTGGCCATCGGGCGGGCATTGGGCGAGACCATGACGGTAACCATGCTTATAGGAAACACAAACAACATACCCGACTCCCTGCAAGCAACCGGTAACACGATGGCCAGTATCATCGCCAACCAGTTTGGCGAGGCAGACGGACTGAAACTTTCGGCACTCATTGCAATCGGACTGTTACTGTTTCTACTTACAGCCCTCATCAACCTGGTCGGGAAAATGCTCATTCGCAAAGCCCGTCATGTATAATCCCTTAACAACCTATGGCAATGTCACAAGATTATAATCTTCGTTTCCGCATACTCAAAAACAAACTCGTATATTATGCAGTCTGTTTTCTGGCTGCACTTACAGCCATTCCGTTGCTGGCTATTCTGGGCGAAGTTCTGTTCAGGGGCTGGCAGCAACTGAACTGGTCGTTCCTCACCGAAGCCACCCCCAATGCCTATAAAGCCCTGATGGCCGTAAACAACGGAGAGGCCATCCCGGGGGGAATAGCCAACGGCATTATCGGCACATTCCTAATGTTGTTCATGGCAGCCATCTTTGCCATACCGGTAGGAATTCTGTGCGGGATATGGCTTTCCGAAAACCGTAAGAAATGGTATGCCTCTTTCATCAGTTACCTGACAGACCTGCTGCAAGGTACTCCCTCTATCATTATCGGTATTGTCATTTACATCTGGGTAGTTGTTCCCATGCGGGGCTATTCGGCCATGGCCGGAAGCACGGCACTCTTTATCATGATGCTACCGCTCATTATCCGCTCTACGGAAGAAACGCTGAACGTAATGCCTGCTACGCTGAAAGAGGCCGGCCTGGCCTTGGGAGGAAGCTACTGGAGGGTCATGTTACGGGTTATGCTGCCTTCGGCGTTCGGAGGAATCTTCACCGGAATTCTGCTGGCCACCTCACGCGTAATAGGCGAAACAGCCCCATTGCTATTCACCGCCCTTGGAAGCGCAGCTATCAACTGGAGCATTGACCGTCCTACGTCAGCCGTTCCGCTGCTTATTTGGGAATTCTTCAACGATCCGAACCTGCAGAACCTCATTTGGGGCGCATCGCTCTTTCTGCTGTTGTTTGTATTATGTATCAATTTATTAGCAAAACACATCGCACACAAATGGAAAGTCTAATCAATCCAATCCTTGAAATAAAGAACATTTCGATTACTTACGGGGAGGGCGGACGTCCTGCCGTTCAAAACGTATCGGCTGCTATTGAGCACAATACCATCACGGCCATCATGGGGCCTTCCGGTTGTGGGAAAAGTACCTTGTTACGCGCCATCAACCGAATGCACGAACTCTACAAGCATATCCATGTACAGGGCGAAATATGCTTAAACGGCGAAAACATCCTGACCATGAACCCGATGGAAGAACGTCGTAAAATAGGCATGGTGTTCCAACGTCCCAATCCATTTCCAACCATGAGTATTTACGACAATGTATTGGCTGGTTACATGCTGAACGGCATCCGGCTTTCAAAACGACGTAAAGACGAACTGGTAGAACGCTGCCTGCGCAACGTTTCGTTGTGGGACGAGGTGAAAGACTCGCTAACCAAACGGGGCACTTTTTTGTCGGGCGGGCAACAGCAACGCCTGTGTATAGCCCGGGCACTCGCCCTGCAACCGGATGTTTTGTTGCTGGACGAACCGACATCGGCACTCGACCCGATTGCAACCAAGCATATTGAAGACCTGTTGGTTCAGCTGAAGAATGAAGTAACCATGGTAATTGTAACCCACAATATGGGACAAGCCAAACGCATCTCCGACCGTTCTATGTTCATGTATCTCGGTGAACTGGTTGAGTACGATGAATCGGCCATCATGTTCACCATGCCTAAAGACGAACGTACACGCGCCTATTTTACCGGAAAAATGGGCTAACAACCACTCCATAAAGAAACTTACCCCCTCTAAGGATACAATATAGATACGCTTAG
>CABSGW010000127.1 GCA_902477365.1 uncultured Prevotellaceae bacterium | reverse complement strand
ATACCATTGTCCACTGCTACGGCCAGTTCGTGTTCAAAAGTGTGTCCGGCCAGGGTAGCGTGGTTCACCTCGATGTTCACCTTGAAATCCTTGTCCAGGTTGTGTGCCTTCAGGAAACCGATAACGGTTTCAGTGTCCACATCGTACTGGTGCTTGGTGGGCTCCATGGGTTTCGGCTCAATCAGGAACGTGCCCTTGAACCCCTTTCCGCGGGCATAGTCGCGGGCCATGGTGAGCATTTGCGCCAGATGTTCTTTCTCGCGCTTCTGGTCGGTGTTGAGCAACGACATGTAACCCTCGCGTCCGCCCCAGAACACGTAGTTGGAACCGCCCAGTTCGATAGTGGCGTCGATGGCGTTCTTTATTTGGACGGCAGCTCGCGCCACAACATCAAAGTCGGGGTTGGTAGCCGCACCGTTCATGTAGCGGGCATGCCCGAACACATTGGCCGTACCCCACAACAGCTTGATACCGGTTTCAGCTTGTTTCTGCTTGGCATAAGCCACAATTTCCTTCAGATTAGCCTCGTATTCCTCAATGGTGGCGGCCTCGTCACACAGGTCTACGTCGTGAAAACAGTAATACTCAATGCCCACTTTCTGCATAAACTCAAAACCGGCGTCCATCTTGTTCTTAGCGGCCTGCATCTTGTCCGCATCGCCATTCCAGGGGAATTTCTTCGTGCCGCCGCCAAACTGGTCGCCGCCCTCTGCACAAAGCGTGTGCCACCATGCCATGGAGAACTTCAGCCATTCGCTCATTTTCTTACCCAAAATCACCTTGTCGGCATCGTAATAACGGAATGCCATCGGGTTCTTACTCTCTTTACCTTCAAACTTGATCTTTCCTATTCCGGGAAAATACTCTTTTGTTGCCATAATATTGTTTTTAAAATGATTAGTTTTCTTGTTTTCTACCGGTTTCCGGTTCACACTGACCGCTGCAAAAGGCCCTCCCAGCGTCTGTACGCGTCGGCATATGCCTGCCGGTGAGCCGGATCCGGCTCTATCACCTCCAGTTTGTCAAGCGTGGCAAAAGCCTCGCGGTTATCCTTATAGATGCCCGCACCGATACCTGCACCCTTGGCCGCACCTACCGCACCGTCGGTGTCGTACAACTCGATGACCACACCCGTTACGCCGGCCAATGTCTCGCGGAACAACGGGCTAAGGAACATATTGGCCTTGCCGGCATGTATCTTCTGAACCGATATACCCATCTGCTCCATAATGTCTATGCCGTATTTGAACGAGAATACAATGCCTTCCTGCGCCGCACGGATGATATGCTGTCTGCCGTGCTGGTTAAAGTCAACACCGTGAATGGAACAACCGGTCTCCCGATTCTCCAACATCCGTTCCGCCCCGTTTCCGAAAGGCAGGATGCTGACACCCGCACTGCCGATAGGAGCTTGCGCGGCCAGCCGGTTCATATCGTTGTACGAACATCCTGCGGGAGCAACGGTATGTTTCACCCACGAGTTGAGAATACCCGTACCGTTGATACACAACAGGGCACCCAGGCGGGTTTGTGCGGAAGTATGATTCACATGTGCAAAGGTGTTGACACGCGACCGGCGGTCGTAACTCACAGCGCCGTTCACCCCATACACTACCCCCGAAGTGCCTGCGGTAGAAGCAATCTCACCGGGATTGAACACATTCAGCGAAAGGGCATTATTGGGCTGATCGCCGGCACGGTAGGTGATGGGTGTGCCCTCCTTCAGTCCCAGCGCCGCGGCCGCGGTGGCACAGACACGTCCCTGTTCCGAGAAAGTGGGGCATACATCGGCCAGCAAAGAAGCGTCGAACCCATAATAACGCAACAGAAAGTCGGCCACACACCCTTGTTTGAAATCCCAGAACATGCCTTCCGACAGCCCCGAAACGGTAGTACAGACCGTACCGCTCAGTTTCATGGCTATGTAGTCACCCGGCAACATGATTTTCCAGATCTTTTCGTACACAGCGGGTTCGTTCTCCTTAATCCAAGCTAACTTGGAAGCAGTGAAATTGCCCGGAGAGTTCAGCAGATGCGACAGACAGGTCTCTGCCCCCAGCGCCTCGAAAGCCCGCTGTCCATAGGGCACACCCCGCGAATCGCACCAGATGATAGCCGGACGCAACACTTGTTGTGCTTTGTCCACACACACCAGACCGTGCATCTGATACGAGATGCCTATTGCCCGGATATCTCCGGCCTCCGCACCCGAATTGGCCAACACTGCCCGGGTAGCCAGCGTCAGGTTCGCCCACCAATTCTCAGGATCCTGTTCGGCCCATCCAGGTTTCACGGCAATAATCTCCGCCTCTGCCTTAGGAAAAAAAGCAGATGACACGCACTTGCCACTTTCCGCCTGTACCAAGCTCGCCTTGACTGACGAGCTGCCGATGTCATAACCTAATAAATACATAGTATGTCACGAATTAAAAGTTTCAAACCAAATACAGCCGAAATCCCGCTGTCCATTCATCCGGAAAGATCGGTTTTCACCACCATCAGGCCGGGAATACTTTTTGTTCAACGCTACAAATATAAATAGGTTTTTTCAAAATCGCAATATCCATAAATAACAAAATGAATATGTTATAAAGCACTATTTTTCAAAAGAATACATATCTACTTTTATACAATATCATTTTCGACTATTACCGTACAGGATACACTATGTATTCTGTCGTAAAATACAAAAAACCGGAAACGCTTTACGTCACCGGGAGCAAATCATTAATTCAGAATGATTTCGACACCGCAATCCCCGCACACGGTCAGGTATCCATATTGTATTTTGGCTTTCTTCGCCCCACAAGGGTTATGGGTAAAAAACGTCTGTTTGTGCAACGGACAGCACAGCGGCACAAACGTCCACTTCACCCATTTGCTTTTAACTGTTATCTCGTTTGTAGTTACCCCCAAATAGCCCGTTAACCATCACGATACTATTATTTAAACCGTTCAATTCATGACTGAAATAGGGACGAAAGCGGAGTGAAAAAATGGCTTCTCGTACTGGAAAATCCTTGTACATCTCAAAAAAAATAGCGAAATTTGTGTATAAACGGTTTGTTCCAAGCATTGCCGCACGGATAAAGCAAGCTGCGTCAACCAATCATTTAGGAGAGCCTAAACTGTTAAATTATCAACTCTTTCATTCAATAACCGATTGTAATGTCTTATGTTTACCTGCTGTTGGCCATTGTGTGCGAAACCGTGGCCACCTCTACCCTGAAACTCTCGGAACAGTTCACGCGTCCGCTGCCCTCGCTGATCACGGTGGTGGGATATGCGGCCGCCTTCTACCTGCTGAGCCTGACCCTGCGCGAAGTGCCGGTGGGCATAGCCTATGCCCTGTGGTCGGCCATAGGCATTGTGCTGGTTACCATTGTGGGGGCTGTTGCGTTCCGCCAGCTGCCCGACTGGCCTGCCCTGCTGGGGCTTGCACTGATCGTTGCCGGAGTGGTGGTGATCAATGTATGGTCGCGCATGAACGTACACTGACGATCCTATCCCCCAAAAAATCCGTTGCACGCCCAGCCCTGCAGTTTGCAACGGACTGGGCATCCGGTGCACACAACATGGGCAGTTCCGCCGCTTTTCCCCGTAAGGGGATAGGGCGGCGTATACTCAATGTTGTAAGACCCCGTCCCTTTTCCCGGCTTTTTAAACCGCTTCCCGTAAAGCCTTGTCCACGTATTGCCGATCAGCAATCACGTTTCACCCCCCCAAAAAAGCATAATATTTTCACATCTTGCCGCCATCTCGTTTCCATGTCGTATCTTTACCACCAGTAATCACATACACCGTCTGTCAACATAGCGTATCGCTATCGGGCATATAACAACCATTTTATAGCACTTGCAGCGTGTAAACAAACAATTCGAAACATGAGATGGAAACAGTGCAAAAAGAATGTTATAGGCCGCTTATCCGGCGTTTTATCAATCGTCCGCAAACAGTACGTAGGCTTATGCCTGACCGGTGTACTAGGGTGGGGAACCTGTCAACCGATACAGGCCACGTGTGCAACGTTCCGGGAGAATGAAACCGCCCAGACAAGCCGTAAAAACGCGCTTTTATGGAAAATATCAGGTAACGGGCTGCAAAAACCGTCTTACCTGTTCGGTACACACCACCTGTCCTCGCTGAGCATCTGCGACAGCATCAAAGGATTCTATCCGGCCTTTAACCAGACGGAACAGCTCTACGGAGAAATTGTGCTGGACACGCTTTCGCCCACAGCTGTCAAGCAACTGCAAACCATCATCATGATGCCGTCCGACACGTTGCTCAGCACCCTGTACACACCCGAAGACTACCAGTTGATAAGCGATACGCTGCAAGCATCCCTACAGTTGGACATTGACCGCCTGAAACACTTCAAGCCCTTTGTCATCAATTCGCTCTACACCATCAAGCTTCACCAAAATCTACCAATGACCAGTTCGCAGACCAAGATAGACAATGAACTACAGGAACTGGCCAAAAGCGCAGGAAAAAAAGTCTCCGGCCTGGAAGAGATAAACGATGTGGCCAAACTACTATACAACCGACCGCTCAAAGAGCAAGCGGAACTACTGCTGCAATGCATCAAACATCCGGATCAGTTGAACATCGGTCTGCAACATCTGGCCGACGCTTATACCAACCAAGATCTGGACCAGTTGCACAAGGCCACCAGCCCTACCGACAGTTCGGCTTATGCCACCTTTGTACACCAAACATTAATCATCCAGCGTAACCAAAACTGGCTGAAGCTCATACCCGGCGTTATGGCCGAAAAACCGACCTTTTTTGTGGTCGGTGTAGGCCATCTGCCCGGCAAAGAGGGACTCTTGTCACAGCTGGAGACAGCCGGATACCGGGTTGAACCCATCGAATAACAACAAGCATGCCCCTCCAGCGAACAGGAAGGGCATGATCTTTTTCTTTACAACTCGTCCAGTACCTCAACCAGCCGTCGGGCATGGCGTACGGCCTTTTCGCGCATCGCCCGTGCCAGCTCCCTGTCGGCCCGGCCCGCATATGACAAGCCGCCGCTATACACATATCCGCCCCATTTCATCCGGCACAAGTTCGCCATCTGCCGTAAGGGAGGCAGAAAATCCTCAATCGGATAGTTCTGCAAGCCGCCGCGACTGTACATATCCTCGGACGCACCCGAAGTAAACGACACCACCAACTGTTTGCCCTTCAGTTTGTCACCCTCCGAACCGTGCGAGAAGCCGTGCGTAAAGGTATCTTCCATCCACTTGTGCATCAACGCGGGCATACCGTACCAAAAAAGCGGGAACTGCAACACAATCACGTCGGCGCCCTGCAACCGTTTCTGCTCCGTTTCCGCATCAATCCGGAAGTCGGGATACAAACGGTCCAGATAGGCATATTCCGCCACCGGCAACAACTTCTGCAATTCCTCCAATATCGTTTTGTTGGCCAACGAATGGGCCAGATCGGGATGCCCCGATATAATCAAAATCTGTTTCATGCTGCATCTACGTTTTATACGGCAAATTTAACACTTTCCGTTCAATAAAACATGAAACAAATTACAGCCCTTCAAACCAATTTTACGGATTTTATCCGCTAGACGGACTTATGAGACTGAGAAACAGGCCTCGACGTCGAGGGTAGGGAAATGGTAAAACGCGTTTCCACATAAGGCTGCGAACAGACCAGCAACTCACCATGGTGCATACGGACAATCTGTCGCGACAGACTGAGGCCGATGCCGCTTCCGGTATCTTTCGTGGTAAAGAAAGGTACAAAGATATCTTCCAACAGGTTGGGTGCGATACCCGGTCCGTTGTCCGTCACCACAAGCTGCGTGGTATGGCCTGTTTGACTGACCCTGAGCGATATCGCCCCTCCGGCTTGCCCCTTCAATGCTTCCATGGCGTTCTTAAGCAAATTGACAAGTACCTGCGAAAGCAATTCTTCGTCGGCATCCACCGTTATGTTATCCGGACTGAACTGGATATGCAAATCAATCTGTAACCGTTGTAAATCAGGTAGAAACAACTGCTCGATGTTGCGTACCAGACGCGATAGGCAGAAAGGCTTTGGATGAGGCGTCTGCAGACGGGCAAGCTGACGGTACGCACGGGTAAAATTCATAAGGCCCTGTCCCTGACTTCGTATGGTGTCGAGTCCGCGGACGGTTTTGCGAATCGTACCGTCGGTTATTTCGGTAGCCGCCTCCTTATCGCGGTAATAGGAAAGAAGCGTATCCGACAGGGAGACGATAGGAGCGATGGAGTTCATGATTTCATGCGTCAGCACACGCATTAGTTTGTCGTAGGACTCGTACTCTTTCCGCAACAGTTCGCGTTCCATTTCCTTTTGCTTGCTTTCCGTCATCAACCGGTGAATACGGTTAAAAGCCGTGTGCAACAACCGCTGTTCCTCAGAACCTGCACCCTCTTCAGGAAAATAAAGCATGGATTCATTGTCTTCTATGGCATCCAGAAACAACTGGATGCGACGGTTCGAACGGTTGAGAAAACGGACAAGCATCCCCACCAACCATAAGGCCACCAACAGGGCGACACACCCCAGTATGATGGCTCTACCGCTGACAACGCCTGCTGTTCCCAGTCCGGCAACGGCTATGACAAGTGCCACCCGCCACACGATATTCAGGTAGATGCGTATGCTGAACATCCGTTTCACAGGCCGAACCGTTTTAACTTGTTATACAAGGTTTGCCGGCTTATGCCCAGTTGTCCGGCAGCTGCAGTCAGGTTTCCGCCATGCCGTTCAATGGCAGCTTCGATGGCCCGCCGTTCCACATCGCCCAACCGGGATGCTTCGGCGCACAGAACCGGCCTTCCGGAAGTAATGAAAAGGTCGGCAGCACGGATCACCGGCTTCTCGGCCAGAATCACGGCTTTCTCCATGGTATGTTGCAGCTCGCGTATGTTACCCGGCCAGTCATACCTCTCCAACTTGTCCATCGCCTGCTGAGACAGGGCAATCCCCGTTGGTCTGTAACGGGCGGCATACTTCTTCAGAAAATAATCCGCAAAAAGAGGAATATCCTCCCGTCTGTTCCGCAACGGAGGTATTTCCAGCTGAATGGTATTGATGCGGTAAAACAAGTCTTCGCGGAAGAGCGACTGCGCCACCATTGCAGGCAGGTCGCGGTTGGTGGCTGCTATCAGGCGGATGTCGACCGGTATTTTCCGGTTACTCCCCAAGCGCGTCACCTCCCGGTTCTGCAGGGCGGCCAGCAGTTTTGCCTGCAAACCCACCGGCAAATTGCCTATCTCGTCCAGAAACAGCGTGCCTCCGTCAGCAGCCTCGAACTTACCCGGACGGCTCTCACGGGCGTCGGTGAACGCCCCTTTTTCATGACCGAACAGTTCACTCTCGAAAAGTGATTCGCTGACAGCCCCCATGTCAACACTCACCATCTCCCGGCTGCTGCGTAGCGAGAGGCGGTGTATTTCGCGGGCAAGCATTTCTTTTCCCGTACCGTTCTCACCCGTAATCAGTATATTGGCATCCGTCTTAGCCACTTTGGCCACCACCTTGACCAGTTTTGTCATGGCGGGAGAACGGCC
>CABSGW010000126.1 GCA_902477365.1 uncultured Prevotellaceae bacterium | reverse complement strand
AGTGGCTTGGGGGGCAAAGGCCACTGTGAAGTCCCCTTGGCGGTTCAGGTTTTCGGTGGTGGCATGCTTGCCCATTGAAATCATGATTTCTTTCATGTCCCATTGTCCGCCCCAGGCCGCGTTCATGGCGTTGGGTCGTCCTTGTTCGTCGTAAGTGCCGATAATCAGCACGGGTTGTGGCAACAGCCACGGTTGAGGTTTAAAACTTTTCATCATAGTATATTATTTGGTATGTGTGTGATGCCACTTTTTTCTTATTGCCGTTTTTGTAATTCCTGTAAGAATTCCTCTGCGATATAAAGGTCACCGAAAAGATAGAGGCCTGTTGTCTTGTCGTGGAGGTGCTTGCAGGTCTCGCTTTCATAGAACAATTCCAATGCCCTTACACTGTCTATGTCTAATTTTCCGGCAATGGCATTGGCTATGATGCCTATGCGTCCTCCCAAAAGAATGCGGTCTATATCGGGAGGTAAATGTTGCATGTCAGGCTTTCTCTGTACGCTCATAATATAAGTATTTATCTAATAAAGACTGGTTGCGCAAGCAAATCTGGTTGTTGGGCTGATGTTCAGAGAGGCGGCGCACGGGTTGCTCCTCGCTGTAATAACCTTGCATAAAGAAGTTGATGGTGTTGATGACCCGGTCATTGGCAATGCCACCCTCGATATAGTCATAAGGAGCAGCCGCTTTCTCTCCACGTCGGTTGGCTACAATAAAACGCAACCATTCACAATCGTAGGCAGTGAATACCTTGCACCGCGCCTCGTGCATGAAAGCCTCTTTGTCGAAACTGTAAACATTGAGCAATGGTTCTGCTTTTCTCAGCCTGCTTGTCCGCTCGGCCCATGTGAGGGCTTGCGCTTTGATGTCAGTAACATAGAACCCTTGCCCAAAGTCGACATACTCGCGCCCGAGGTGGCACAAAGGGCGTTCTACAATTTCTGTACCTCCGTGGTAGACTTCAATCTTGCTCATTGCCTATCCTCCTCTTTTTTTAGAAGTCCGATCAATTCTGCCGTCACGTTTTCGAGGCTGTCGCAGTGAAGGGCATCATAGCAATGGTAGATATAATCACGAATCATTCCCGTCTTTTTCATGCGGAGGAATACTTCGTGGTACGGTCGTTTCAGGGCTACAGCCACAGATTCTATACATGTGGAAACAAATCCCAAGCGTATTTCTTCATTTGAAAGTTCTATATATTTTTCCATTCCAAAGGGTATGGGGGGATTAGTCGGTATAAGTTTGATTTTGCATGAGTTTGCGATAGATTTCCGCGTCCTCTTCCCGGAAGCAACAGAGGACGACATCACCTTCATATTTCCCGTCCCGTATGTGGCTTTTGACGGTATCCCAGGCTATTTTTGCGGCAGCAGCGTGCGGATAACCGTACACGCCGGTGCTGATGCAAGGGAAGGCGATGCTTTTCAGGTGGTGGGCCTCGGCTATTTGCAAGGCAGTGGCGTAGCAGGATGCCAGCAACTCGGCCTCGTGGTGCCCTCCGCCGTGCCATACGGGTCCGACGGTATGGATGATTTTCTTGCAGGGCAGTCTGTACGCTCCGGTCATCTTGCTCTCGCCGGTCCGGCATCCGCCCAGCGTGCGGCATTCCTCCAACAATTCTTTGCCCGCAGCGCGGTGTATGGCTCCGTCCACGCCTCCGCCTCCCAACAGGGAACAGTTCGCGGCGTTTACTATGGCATCCACTTGCAGTTGCGTGATGTCGCCTACGATTATTTTTATCCGGTCTTTCATGTCTCGTTACGCATGGTTTGTTGCAATGCTCCAAAAATAGTCAAAATATCCGGGAAAGGGAGTATGTTTTTGGGAAAGATTGCAAAATAATTGCAGTTAATGCTCTGCTGACAATGGCTGCATGGCTTGAAAAACAGTCGTGCATGTGGAAAATGGAAGCTGAAAAACAAAAAACATTTTGAAAAAATTGTTGCTTTGGAGTAATTGATTTATCTTTGCGTCGGACACAGCCAGCCCGGTGGGGAGGTACATGTCCGTTTTTGATGGTAAAGGACGTTTACGGACGTTTTCTTCTATAGTCAAACTTCGCAACTTTGAACTCTCAAGGAAGAAACGGCGACGGGGACGTCCACGTGAGGTGTATTATACCTTGTCGGGACTGCCTTTCGGGGGCAGCCCGTACTTTGCATAATATCATCCGGACGTGGGCTGGCTGCGTTGCTCATCCTTTGAGAGGGGCAATGCGAAGGCCTGACTGTGGGATGAGCGAGAAGTACAGACTCCCACGTCTTTCTTTTTTATAAACCTGCCGAATCTTGGGGAAGTTCTATAGGCATGAAATGTTTATGCGTTATGGATACGGAAAACAAAAGTGAGGAACTACAGTCGAGACGTGATTTCTTCAAAAAAGCTGCACGAGGAGCATTGCCTATTTTGGGTGCTATGGTCTTGTCCTCTACACCATTGCTCGGTCATACTGTAAGCCATGAAGAAGAAATTGAATATGGCTGTGATTTTGGATGTAGTGGCGGTTGTAAGGGAGGCTGTGGACGAGTGTGTTCTTACGGCTGTACACATAGCTGCGCTGGAACATGCTCGGGTTCATGCAAGGGTAGTTGTCAAAGTTCATGCAACGGTGGCTGTATGTATGGTAGTAGCTATTGAACAAATAGCCACAAATAAGCAGACTATGGTTATTTCTTGGAATAAAGAAGCAAGATCTATGAAAAGTATTTTCTCTAAAGAATGGCTATTTCAGGAATGTAATTTGCACAACAAATGTGTATGTTTACATTTTAAAATCCCAATATCGATAGGTCACACTTCGTATTCTACCCTACTTGTTTTAAGTGTTTTAGTTTCTTCTGATGAGGAAGTTAAGGCATTATTGGACAATTGGGCTAATGGTATCAACAGTTATGGCAAGATAGCTGTTAGATGCTTTTGCGATGCCCCATTTGATTATAAGGATGTCACCATTGATTTGAATAACATAGAAGAAGCCGAATTAAGAAATGGATAATCTTATCGATAGGCGTAGGTTTTTTAAAAGAACAGTCAAAATGATATTACCTTTTCTGACTGCGCCAACAATTGTACCTTTATTTCAGAGTTGCTCTTCAGATGAGCCTTTAGGTGGATGTGAGCACTGTACGAATAGTTGTAAAGATAGTTGCCAAGGAACTTGTGGAGATTCCTGTAATGATACATGTCGTAACACTTCTTCCGGTGATGGTGGCTGTACTGATTGTTCAGGTGGCTGTACAGAATCTTGTTCTGGTAGTTGCACGACAGAATGTTCATTGGGGTGTGCGAGTACTTGCCAAAACGGTTGTGGAGGTAATTGTAGCGGTAGCTGTGACGTAGGTTGCAGCGGAACATGTAGTAAAGGATGTTCTGGGTCGTGTACATATTCTTGTACGGGTTCCTGTTCCAATGGTTGTAAAGAAGGCTGTAAAGGTGCTTGCAAAGATGGGTGCTTTGGAGTGTGTGTAAAAGAGTGTTCATTAAATTGTACAACGACATGCACTAGCACCTGTACCAATGGATGTGTAAGAAGCTGCCATGATTATTGCAGCACAAATTGTCAAACGACTTGTAGGGGCTCTTTGTCAAACAAGTTGTAAATACGCTTTAAAATTATGAAAACGATAAAAAAAAGTTTTTCGCAATGGCAAAGAGGGAGGGCCAAATCCATCACTTTTATTGTTACCAAGGACTGCCAGTTAGCTTGCAAATATTGTTACCTTGTGGGCAAGAATTCCAAGGAGAAGATGTCTTGGGAGGTGGCAAAGCAAGCCATTGACTACATCCTCGACCGAGAGGATGACATGGGAGAAGAAAGCGTGGTGTGGGACTTTATCGGCGGGGAACCGTTTCTGGAGATAGACCTCATCGACCAGATATGCGATTACTTGAAAGAGGAAATGTTCCGGTTGGACCACCATTGGTTTGATTCTTACCGTTTCTCGTTTTCGACCAACGGCATCAATTATGATTCGGAAAAGGTGCAGCAGTTCATCTCAAAGAACCACGACCATTTGAGCATCGGCATCACCATAGACGGGACGGAAAAGAAACATGACCTGAATCGCATTTGGAAAGGCGAGGGGGAGGAACGTGGTTCTTACCGTGACGTGGTGCGTAACATTCCGCTTTGGTTGGAACAGTTCCCAGATGCCGGTACGAAAGTGACCATCAGCAGCGCGGACATACCTTATATAAAAGAGAGCGTGTTGCATTTGTATAGTCTGGGCATTCATGAGGTGAACATTAACTGTGTGTTCGAGGACGTGTGGCAGGAGGGTGACGACCGGTTGTTTGAAGAGCAACTTATGGAGTTGGCGGACGCTATCATCGACGGAAGGTGGTATGAAGACTACGCTTGTTCGTTCTTTTCCGAACATTTGGGTAAGCCGATGGATTGCAGGCTTCATAACCAGAATTGGTGTGGTGCGGGCATGATGTTGTCTATCGATGCGGCGGGCAACTTTTATCCTTGCACGCGCTTCGCGCAGTATTCCTTGCGCAACAAGAAGGCTTGGATTATCGGGAACATCCGCGACGGGATAGACAAAAACAAGTTGCGCCCTTTTCTTACATTGGACCGCTGTACGCAAAGCACGCAGGAATGTATCGATTGCGAAGTGGCCGAAGGTTGCGCCTGGTGCCAAGGTGAAAATTATGACGCTGCCGATACGCCGACCATTTACCAACGTGCCACGGCCATTTGCAAAATGCACAAGGCGCGTGTGCATGCCAATAATTACTATTGGAACAAACTGTACCGCAAATTGGAAATGGAAAGGGAGCGCGAGGCTTTTGAAGCGAACCGGCCGAAGTTGGACGAAAAAACATGTTGAACGATGTTGCAATATTTGATTATACTTTTGGATGAGACGGCTACGTCTTATTGCCACTACGGGAATTTGCGGAAGGAAGCGCGTTTGATGCCTTTGGAGGTGTTGCGTGACGGGATACGCTTTGCCATGAAAGAGAATCTGACCATTCAGTTTGTCTATCCGGATCTTGATTTGCCGCAAGCTTATCGTGAAGCGGTAGAAAGTATTGACCATAGCAAAATCCAACCGTCGGATAGGGATTGCACGGAGGCAGATGTAGTGGTGTTCGACGGATTGGAGGGCACGGACGGTTTTGCATTCCGTCCGGGAGTATCCTACGTGTTGCGCGTATCCAAGGCCGAACTTTTTGCCTGTCATGAAAAAGTGGCGGTGGTGATGGGACGTGTAGACCGGTTGAATGTCGTGCTGACCAATGTGGAAACGTTTACAGAAGAAGATTTCGGGACTTATGAAAAGGTGCTCGAAGCTTGGATGGAGAAGATGGAAGGGTTTTATTTGTCGGGACGTACACCGCAGTTGAACGTGTTGACCGACCGTATGATGTTGGACAAAATGAACAGTTGCGGTGCCGGCGAGACGAATGTGACACTGGCACCGGATGGAAAGTTCTATGTATGCCCGGCTTTTTATCTGGACGAAGACGGTTATGCCATCGGTAGCTTGTCTGAAGGGTTGGACATCCGGAATCCGCAACTTTACCGTTTGGACCATGCCCCTTTGTGCCGCCATTGTGATGCTTACCAATGTAAACGTTGTGTGTGGCTCAACCGGAAAACGACTCGGGAGGTGAATACGCCCGGTCATGAACAGTGTGTGACAGCACATTTGGAGCGGAATGCCTCCCGTGTGTTGCTGAACCGGATGAGGAAGCACGGTTCGTTCCTGTCCGGACAAAAAGAAATAGAGAAAATAGATTATTTAGACCCTTTTGAAGTAAGAAGAAAATGGTAAAACGAATGATAGGACAGGTCACTGTCGAAGAAAAGAATGAGATTCAGAGGCTTTTCGAGCGTCGTAACGGACTGAATGAGTTGGCAAAGATTGTGACGGCTGAAAATGAAGCTTTGTATGAGAAATTGGTAAAAGACCTTGGCGAGACGGGTACAAAGTTTCAAGGTTGGTGGGATCGCATGGCTCGGAAGTATCAATGGGAGAGTGGGGAAGGTGGAAATTGGGAAATCAATTTCGACACATGTGAAATCTATTTGGTCGGAGGAAAGACGGAATGATACAATTTTTGTTTATTGGGACGAGCGAATTACTCCTTATCAGTGGCATTGCTTTGTTGCTTTTCGGAGGGAAGAAGCTTCCGGAGATGATGCGTGGCCTCGGACAAGGGGTGAAACAGTTTAAGGAAGGAATGAAGGACATTGACCCGACAGAAAATCCGGATAAAGAAGAAAAATGTGAAACGATGGGTACAGGGAAGGAGGACAAAACGCAAAAAGAAATACAGAACGATGAAAATATCCAAAAGCAAGAAAGGAAGTGAATTGCTTACTTTCGGTGGGCATTTGGAAGTGCTGCGCAGGATGCTGTTCCGCGTATGTGGATTGGCGGCCTGCGTGGCTCTATTTGTCTTTTGCTTTAAGGAAGAAACATTCAAATTGCTTTTGGCACCGAGCGAGTGGGATTTTGTTACTTATCGTTGGATAGAAAGGGTCATAAGGTATTGTGGTGGTGGTTTCCATTTTGAGGAATTCCATGTGGATTTGATTGCCACAGAGCTTTCCAGCCAGTTTATGACGCATGTGACAACAGCTATTTATCTCGGTTTATTGGGGGCTTCTCCTTATATCGTGTACGAACTGTTCCGTTTCGTTTCTCCGGCTTTGTATGAGAATGAGAAGAAGTATTCCGTGCAGGTCGTATCCGTGGTATATTCACTTTTCATCATAGGGATATTGATGAGCTATTATGTATTGTTCCCGGTTTCTTTCCGTTTTTTGGGGACTTACAGCGTGGCGGAAAGCGTGCGTAGTACGATTACTCTGGATTCTTATATTTCCACGTTTGTCACGCTTTCGTTGCTGATGGGAGTGGTGTTTCAACTTCCGGTCATTGCTTTCTTTTTGGCTAAAATGGGAATCGTGAATTCCCGTATGCTGTCAACTTATCGCCGTCATGCTTTTTTGGCGATATTGATTATATCAGCCGTAATAACCCCGCCGGACATTCTGACGTTAGTACTGGTCGCGATACCGCTTTATTTATTGTATGAGATTAGTATTTGGATAATAAGGAGGGTGGAAAAGCCGAAAAAAGCATGAGGTCAGTTTCTCTTATTGTGTGGAGATTATCGATATTCTCCTATTTTTTGACGGGTTTGTTCTACTGTGTGAAGTATGGAATCGTTAATTTTGCACTTCATTACATTAGATATAAGAACAAAAGAAAAGAAACACGAAAATGAGAGTGGGAAAATGCTTTTTAGGTCTGGCCGCTTGCTTGTACGCAGTGGCGGCGGATGCGGAACGCGTGCCGATGAAACTGTGGTATGACGAGCCGGCCAAGGTGTGGATGACATCGGCCTTGCCGGTCGGTAACGGGGGAATCGGGGCTATGTTCTTCGGGGGTGTGGCCAAGGAACAGTTGCAGTTCAACGACAAGACGTTGTGGGCCGGCAGTACGACCCGGCGTGGGGCATACCAGAATATGGGCGACTTGTTTTTCGAGTTCGATACGCCGGAAACTTGCACCAACTACCGTCGGGAACTTTCTTTAGAT
>CABSGW010000125.1 GCA_902477365.1 uncultured Prevotellaceae bacterium | reverse complement strand
TGTTGCGTTGATTGTGGCGGGCAGTTGTAGATGGAGTTGCTTAGTATTTTCCATGCCTCTTGAATGGATTCGTCAGCCTTTCCGTAGCGTGCAACCGTATAGTTTTCCAGCCATTTTGCTTTGTTGATAGGAGCTGTATGCCAAGGCAGTTCGCAGAGCAGTTCGTACATGACTATATTGTTCTCCGTACCTTCCATTGTTATTCCGACTCCCTTGAGGGTTTTGTCGAAGCGGCTTTCGCGCGCTTTATAAAATTCGTCAATGACATGTTGCATTTTACCGTGTAAACCTACGTTTCCCCCATAATTTAACAACATACAGTAAATCCAGTTGTGTTGCCCAAAACCGTTTTCCCGTTTCCAGGACGATTGCGGGTCGCCCCATTGTGGTCGGCTTTCGGCAAAGAGATCAAGTACGAGAAGGTCTCCTGCCGGGATGTTTTTAATCATATCCCAACGTGGATTTGCTCCCCAGGCCTGTATCACCCAAGTAGCCTTGGGATTTACTTGTTTCATGGCTTTCCAAATGGCTTTTCCGGCTTCGTCCAGGTTTACCCCAGCGGTACTTCCTCCTTCGTGGAAGGGGTCCATGCTGTAATAGTTGGCTTTACCGTAGAGTTTCTCCATCTCTTTGTAATAGAGGGCTGCTATTTCCTGGAATTTGGAGTCGGTTGGCTGTAAGAAGGCCGGTCGGCGATATCCCGTCCATGTTCCCGGATCTTGAATGTCGAGTCCCAGTTTTTCTTTGGCATTATTGGGCAGCATACCCGAATAGCCTGGCAGAACGGGTTCAATGCCATACTCGCGCATGCGTTTGAGTATCTTCTTTTGCAGTGCGGCGCGTTGTTCGTACCAACTATCGGGGTTTGGACCTCCCCATCCTTCCAGGTTGTTCATCAACCACCAGGCTTGGAAGGCCGGTCCGGCAATGAACGCATTGGTTTCTTCTTTGCTGTATCCCAGTTTGGTCAAGACATTGCGCCAGACACAATCAGCACCTACGATGGCCAGCGGGAGATTGATGCCGTGCAATGCCATCCAGTCGATTTCTTGTTCCCAGCGTTCCCAGTCCCAGAATGCCATTGTGTAGGAATAGGTACAGTAGTTCAGATCGTAACGCATCGTCAAGTTGGTTTCGTGACGTTCCCGTTTCGTGACAGGTGGCAATTGAGCCGGAAGTTGGGCCTTCATTCCGTTCCACGACAAATGTACGTGAGCGTGATATTTCAGGTACCAGTTGATTCCGGTGGCAATAGACACATAATTGTTGCCACGTACTACAACCTTTTCTCCTTTTTGGTCCAGTTCAAAGAAGTCGTTGGGAGCCTGTACTTTTTCGATGATAAACTTGCGGGATGCGCCTTTATCGATGCGCTCCAGCAATCCTTGGATCGGTGTGGCGGCCCAGCCTATTACGGCAAAACAGGCCGTGATCATGAAACATGTGATTCTCATGGTGCTCTGTTTGTTAAATAAATTGTATTTTTTCATTATTGCACAAAGATAGGATTTTCTGTGGAAAGACGGAATATCTTTATCTATTCCGCCAAAATAAATTGTATCTTTGTCTTTGTTTTAAAAATAGAATGTTATGATGAGTGTTAGAATAAGTGCTACTCGTTTTACCATAGTGTTTGCACTATCTCTTCTTTTTAATAGTTTATATTCCAATTCCTTGCCTGTTGATACGTTAGAGCAATTGCGGGTGGAGAAGGTTAGTTCCTTGCCTGTGAAGAAGAATAACAGGGCGGAATTTGTGTTACGTGCTTTTTTTCCGACAACGGGCAATGCTTTGTTGCGTAAAAATATGTCTAATTGGTTGAATGGACTGCTGTCCTCACTCACTCAGATAGAGCGGCCGGATGTGGACTATGCCGGAGAACCGGACGGATGGATCAGCTATTATGAAAAAGCTTACCTGAAACGGGTGAAGAAGGAGATTGGTGAACAATTGAAACTTCGTGATAAGGATGGTGGACCTATCAATTACGTGGTGGAGGTCAATGTGAAACGTGCTTACGAGACTGCTAAGTTGATAACTTATCAAGCTGAGGCTTATGCTTACGGAGGAGGAGCACACGGAATGAGTTATACGGTCTATGCTTCGTTCCGAAAAAGTGACGGTCGGTTGCTGACTTGGAACGATGTGGTACTAGGTAAGCAACAGGCACGTTTGTCTCCTTTAATTGTAGACGGATTGTCTCAATATTTTGGAATGACCGATTTCACGGCATTGAAGGGACGGTTGCAGATAGAAGGTGATTACAGTCGTACTAAGTTTCCGTTACCTCAGGGAAATCCGGGATTGTCCGCCGATGGCCTGCATGTGCAATACGGCCTTTACGAGATTGCTCCTTATGCGGCAGGTGCACCTTCGGTAAGCATTCCCTATGCACGTTTAAAGAATATATTAACCCCGGTTGCAAAACAAATGATAAAATGATAGAGAAACAAGTTTGGAGTGAAAATGTGTTGTTGGTTGACGCCGATTATTTGGACCGTACGGTCTTTGACTTAATCGTAAATTTTGAACGGATGATTAATCGCCCGATACCACCGGCCGATTTGTGCCGTTGGCTCGATTGTGTGGTGCTGGACGGAGGGTTACGTCCAGGGAATAATGCCATACAAGCTTTATTCATTCATTCAAAACCCAAGGTAGGGTTCGAACATTTCAGTCCTGCGTCTTTTTCTGCAGAATTGGATGGAAAGGCTTTTCAAGATAATTTGGGTGAGTTTACGATGCATTCATTTCCTGTGGAGGACATGATAGATGCCGATGCCTTTTTTGTGCAAGCACTAGAGACGTTGGTAGATGCCGAGGATATAAAACGCCTGATGGTCGTGGGTGATATGGAGTGCTGTGGCGACCGAATAAAAGCACGTGTTTCTCAGGCTAAGGACAAGGATGTGACATTGTTTGCGATGCAGCCTATTGCGGGAGGACGAGGTTTTTCACAAGAGATTTTGGGCTATTCGTTAATGAGTGCGTTAGGCATCCGAAGTGAAGAGTTAAAGTAACCTTAAAATATTGTTTCAACAAAGTATGAAATTTACGAATAAAATGTTGATGAGCTGCGGATTCTTTACTATTTGTAAAGTTTCTGCAGCTCTTGCTTTTCCTGTGGTGACAGGTGCTGTATTTGCTGATAGTTTGCGTGTGCGGCCCGACCATGTGAATAATGCGGAAAGCCATTGTTTTCCGGCTGTTTTTAATCAGGACGGAGGATCGTGTGGATCAGCTTCCCGTATAGGGTATATGTTTACGCACGAGTTGAATGCGTTTCGGGGAGCAGATGCGTCGAAGCCGGAAAATGTTTATCCCACGCACTTCACCTGGTTGCTAACCAATAGTCACTCCGGCAAGGAGGGAATGGCTAAAGCCAACGGTGTACCTAATTCGGTGGTATATGGTGGAACTACTTATTCAAAAGTGTTTGGCAATCAAGATTGTGAACATGCCGATTTTGGCTGGATGCAGGGATATGACAAATGGTATAGTGCCATGTTCAACCGTATTTCTCACAATTCTTTTTCACCACACGGGCTAGACACGGAAAAAGGACGGGAGTTTGTGAAAAACTGGTTGTGGAATCATCAAGGAGATAAGGACTTTATTGTAGGAGGGATTTGTGGCATCGGTGTGGCCAGTGCGTGCAAACCTGCTCCTATTGCGGATGACCCGGAAGGGCGGAACAAGGCTGCCGGAGTGGTGGGACAGAACTATGTAACCCGTTGGGGAGATGGTGTGGACCATGCATTGACAATCGTGGGATATGATGATCGCATCGTATTCGATTTGGATAGTAACAAGGTATACGGCGAACGTGACAAAGACGAGTGTGGTGCCTGGATCATCGTTAATTCATGGGGAAACGGATGGGCCAATAAAGGCTTTATTTATTGTCCTTATAAGTATGGCTTTCCTGTTCGTCAACAGGAGGGAGGGGCTTGGAAACCAGAGTTCTATCATGTACGGAAGAACTACCGTCCTTTGCGGACGTTGAAAGTGCGCATGGATTATTCTCGCCGGAGCGAATTGAAGTTGTTGGTGGGTATTGCGGCGGACCTGAACGCAACAGAACCCGATGTGACCATTGAGATGGAACATTTTAAATTTGCGGGTGACGGACGTTCCGACAGAGCGAAACAGGGACTGGAAGCGAGAACCCCAATGCTTGGAAAATGGGCAGATGGTAAATTGCACGATGAACCGATGGAGTTTGGTTACGATTTGACCGATATATCGTCCGGATTTGATACACGGCGTCCTTTGAAATACTTTTTTATCATAGACAGTAAGCAGGATGGTATTGGTACGGGACGGTTGTATAATTGTTCGGTGCTTGATTATGAGTTTGACCGTTTAGGAATAGAAACACCCTTGAAGGGCGAACGTGGACTTCGTATTGAGAGTCACGGACATCGTACCGTTGTTTCAGCGGTTGTACAGGGCGAACCGTTCTTTGCTCCCATCAATGTGCGTTGTGACGGTAGTGGCCGGACATTGGCCTGGGATAAACCTCAGTTTACACATTACCCCTTAAAAGCATATGTACTGTTCAAAGATGGTCAGGCCATTGATACGATTGCCGCGGACAAGCAAACCTGTACTTACGAGGGTAAAGATGCGCATTATGCCGTAGCGGCACTTTATGAGTATAAAGCAGGCATGGACAGCGTTGTCCGCGTGATGTCTGCGCAGACTAGGGCTGTTTGTTCCGACAATCCTTTGTCCGATCAATTCTTTGCACTCGATTTGCGGCGGAGCGGATTTGTTGTTCCGCATGTGTTTGACGGATCGCATAATCAGGCTACCATTGAATATTGGTTAAAACCTCGTTCGTGGCGCAGTTGGAATCAAAGCGTAGGACCGGGTTGGGGCAACCTCCTTATTCATGCCAATGACGGGGGTGCTTTGACGTTTGGTTGGGATGGCGATAACCGCATGGATACGCGTGAGGGGCTGATCACCCCCGGCCAATGGTACCACTTTGCGTTTGTGGTGTCCAAAGACACCATGACGGCCTATGTTAACGGCGAGTCAGTGGGTACGCTTGTCGGTCGTTCCCGTTCGGGTATTGGCGGATTTGGCGATTTAGCCTTTTCGTCGGGCGAACGTGGTGCGATAAGTGGTGAGCTTTCGGAACTGCGTATATGGAAAGAGGCTCGTTCTGCACAACAGATACGTGAGATGATGTATGGCAGTTTTGCTACGGCCGGTGTACCTTCTACGTTGTTGGCTTATTTTAAAGGGCAACTGATGGAGGTGAATGGAGAAAAGAGATGGCGTGATTTTGCAGGATCAAACCACGCCAAGTTCGTTGACTTTGGCCGTTACACAGAAGTGCCGAAAGAGAACCAAAAACCTGTGTCTTTGAAGGCGTATGTTGATTTTTCATTGCCAAAGAGCCCGATCTATGCCGGACAGGCGTTTGCGTTGTATGCCGATTGTTCGCCTACAATAGAAACCATCTCGTGGGAAGCTTCCGATGCCGGAATCAAAGGACTGAAAATGAAGAGTCCCACTTTGCTGTTTCCGAAAGCGGGCAAGCACTGGGTGAAACTGACCGGAAAGACCATTGGCGGACAAGAGGTGCTGGCTGAAAAAGAGATCGTCGTGTTGCCGGTACGTCTGGATGCTGATTTCAGACCTACACAAAAAGAAGGATCTGCGGGCGAACGCATTAGTTTCCAACCATCATTCCCTGTTCCAGGTTTCCAATACGAATGGACATTACGTGGGGCTGGGGTGGAGAAAGCTTATACACAAGGTGCTGCGGCTACGTATGCTTCGGCCGGAGATTATAAAGTAAAACTGCGTGTTACCGATCCTTTGCGAGGAAAAACAAAAACAGAAACGTTTAAATTGCATGTGAAGAATGTGGCACCTCTGGTTCAGTTTGAACTGTCACCAATGGCTGTTCTGAAAGGGCAGGAGGTGACGTTTACCGATCGCAGCCGCTATGCACCTACAGAGTGGAAGTGGCAGGTGGATAGCCGGCGCTATACGCTTTTTGCAGAAGGTCGTAGCCCAAGGGTGCGCATGGATGTACCGGGTGTTTATGACGTAACGCTCACGGCTTCGAATGAAGTAGGAAGCAACGAGGCTACCCAGAAGCAAGTACTTGTGGTTTGCAATGCCGATAGTAAGAATGGCCTGAACTTTAGCAATCCGCGTGCAAGCGTGTTGGTTGATAAACCGTTGTGGGCAGAGCCCACCGATGAGATGACGATAGACTGGTGGATGCACCCGGCGGCAAAAGAACAAGTGGCCGGAATCGGAGATGCGGTTGCGACCTGGCAGTTGCGTACCGACGGCCGTGGAAATATGACCCTTTCTGTCGATAGCCTTTCCGTGCGTTCCGGAAACAACTTTGTTATTCCTAACCAGTGGCATCACTATGCCGTAAGTTTCCAGTCGGGGAACGTGGTCTTCTTCCGTGATGGTGAGGTGTATAAAACAGAACAATTAAAGCATAAGGATCGTTCGGTAACGCGGATACCTGTTGTTCCGGCACTTCGTATAGGGGGCGAACAACAACCCATGAATGCGGTGATTGATGAGTTCCGTGTATGGAAAAAAGCCTTGTCGGCATCCTCTTTGCAACAGTATTGTAATGCGCCGATTCAGGACGTGGCCGCTGCCGAACAAAAAGATGCGTTGTTGCTCTATTACACTTTCAACCAGAGTGGAGGCGATGTACAGGATCATTCATCCCACCAACACGTCGGCCGTCGTGCAAACTTTGGACCGGATGGAGACGCTTGGGGTATATCGACCGGTGTGTTCAGCTTGAATTTCGAAACACCTTTGACCGACATTTCAGACAGTCTGCTTCCTCCTGCCTCACGTCCGTTTGCAACTACCGGCGTAGCTATCAACAAGAAGGATACAAAGCGGTTTATGGATTTTAAAGCGAATGTTCAAACCACGGGTTGGCATATCGAGAACTATGTGACGAATGACAGCATTCGCACCGGAGTTCACGTAGACCGTAACAAAGAAGATGCGTTGTGCGTATTTACAGGTTGGGACGGATTTGCACGTGCACTTACCAACCACAAATTGTATAGCACCGTCACATTGCCTGCAGGTAAATATGAATTTGAGGTAATTCCTGCGGGTGGCATGTCGGCCGGCGGATCGTATTTGGTGATAGCGGCCGGAAAGGGGTTACCCGATACGGAAAATCTCAGTACATCTCTGGCCTCCTCGCCTCTCTCTGCGGGTCGTTTGTCTTTTATTTTGGACAAAGAGCAAGAAGTTTCGCTTGGCATATTGTTTAATTTGCAAGGCAATGCAGGCATAGCTATTGACCGCATCGTGTTGCGGCGTGCGGTGGTAGCACCCTGACATGTGACTGAAAAATAGTTATAAGTTACCTCCATTGCTAATACCCGAGGTGCTTATCAATCAAAAACAGCGATGTAACATTTATCGTTACATCGCTGTTTGGGTTGCATATAACCGGTTTATTGACGATGTCTGCACTTCTTTAACGCGAAGATGTTTTCACCCCAATTTGCGGTCGTGTTTGGTATACGGATGGCAGAAGCTGTGACTGCGTTTCCCC
>CABSGW010000124.1 GCA_902477365.1 uncultured Prevotellaceae bacterium | reverse complement strand
AAGGAAAGTGAAGAAAAGAGAAGCGCGCAAACAAAAGTCCTTCACTTTGTCAATGATAATTGCCGCGTCATCAAAGACAACCTGTTCCCCGTCCCCCCATTGTTCAAGACCATTGCACAAGAAAGTGGTACAGACTGGAGTGAGATGTACAAAGTATTCAATATGGGCCATCGGTTAGAAGTCTATTTAGCACCAGAACATGCCGATCGCGTAATCGAAATAAGTCAATCCTTTGGTATAGACGCACAAATTGTGGGTCATATTGAAGAAGGCACTAAATCACTTACAATTCGAAGTGAATTTGGCGAATTTAATTACTAAAAGATGGCAGAAAAGAATACCCTTTTAGAGAAATTAGATGGCTTGCAAGCCCGTTTTGAAGAAGTCTCAACACTCATCACCGACCCGGACGTCATCACCGACCAACGCCGTTATGTACGCCTGACCAAGGAGTATAAAGACCTTGAAGACCTGATGACGGCTAAAAAGGAATATGAAAACTTGTTGGCAAACCTGGACGAAGGCAAGCGTTTGCTCCTGACTGAAGACGATCCAGACATTAAAGAGATGGCGCGCGAAGAAATAGCCCTAAGCGAAGCACGCATCCCGGAACTGGAGGAACAAATCAAATGGTTACTTATACCGGCCGATCCGGAAGATTCCAAAAATGCCATTCTTGAAATTCGTGGCGGAACAGGCGGAGACGAAGCGGCCCTCTTTGCGGGTGACCTATTCCGCATGTACGCCAAATATGCCGAGACCAAAGGATGGAAAATGGAGATCTCCAGTGCCAGCGAGGGAGCCGCCGGCGGATTCAAGGAAATTGTATGTTCCGTAACAGGAGACAATGTATATGGTGTACTCAAATACGAAAGTGGCGTACACCGTGTGCAACGTGTTCCTGCCACCGAAACGCAAGGACGTGTGCACACGTCGGCCGCAACCGTAGCCGTACTACCCGAAGCCGAAGCATTTGATGTGGTAATTAACGAAGGAGAGATAAAATGGGATACCTTCCGCTCAAGCGGAGCCGGTGGCCAGAATGTCAATAAAGTGGAATCAGGAGTACGCTTGCGCTACAACTGGAGAAATCCTAACACGGGCGAAGTAGAGGAAATATTGATAGAATGTACCGAGACACGCGACCAGCCCAAAAATAAAGAGCGTGCATTGGCCCGTCTGCGTACATTTATCTACGACAAGGAACACCAGAAGTATGTAGACGATATAGCATCGCGTCGCAAAACATTAGTTTCAACAGGAGACAGATCGGCCAAGATACGCACCTACAACTATCCGCAAGGGCGCATAACCGACCACCGTATCAATTACACGATTTACAACCTTTCGGCCTTTATGAATGGCGATATCCAAGATTGCATAGACCATCTTACCATCGCAGAAAATGCAGAACGGTTGAAAGAATCGGAATTATAACATTTCCTTCCTACAATAAGTTTTCAAACAACAACCATTATGAACAGACAACAACTCATCGAAAACATCAAGCGCAAAAAATCGTTTCTTTGCGTTGGTTTGGATACAGACATTGAAAAAATCCCTTCCCACCTGCTCAAGGAAGAAGACCCCATTTTTGCATTCAACAAGGCTATTATTGATGCAACGGCTCCTTATTGCATTGCCTATAAACCCAATCTGGCTTTTTACGAGTGTGGAGGACTAAAGGGATGGATGGCTTTTGAGAAAACAATTCATTACCTGAAGACCAACTATCCGGACCAATTCATCATTGCCGATGCCAAACGAGGAGACATTGGTAATACGTCAGCGATGTATGCGCGTTGCTTCTTCAAAGAGATGGATATAGACTCGCTTACCGTCGCTCCTTACATGGGCGAAGACAGTGTCACTCCCTTCCTGCAATACGAAGACAAATGGATCATCTTACTGGCGCTTACAAGTAATAAAGGATCAAAAGATTTCCAGTTGACAACCGATACGGAGAACGAACGTTTATTTGAGAAAGTATTACGTATCAGCCAACAGTGGGCTGGAGACGACCGTATGATGTATGTGGTAGGTGCTACGCAAGGCAGTTTGTTTGCCGATATCCGGAAGATAGTTCCTAACCATTTCTTGCTGGTCCCCGGAGTGGGTGCACAGGGAGGATCACTTGAAGAGGTTTGTAAATATGGTATGACTTCAGACTGTGGACTTATTGTCAATTCATCCAGAGGCATTATCTATGCAGACAAAAGCGAACAATTTGCGCTTGTCGCCGCAGAAAAAGCAAAAGAACTGCAACTGGAAATGGCTGCTTTACTGGCCGCAAAAATGGGATAAACACGTAAAACTAAGAAAATTCGAAATATGTGCGAATCGTCTTAGGGCGATCCGCACATATTTATATACAAGTACTGCCGCATACATTTCCCACACAACCGACGATAAGCGATTCAGCCATACCTTGCTCCATAAAAACCTGCCTATGATTAAAAATAAAATCATTAATGATCCTGTCTTCGGCTTCATCACCCTGCCTGAAGGGTGGTTGATGAATATCATAAAGCATCCATACTTTCAACGCCTGACACGAATCAAGCAGTTGGGACTCATCAATTTTGTTTATCCGGGAGCACAACACACTCGTTTCCAACATTCATTAGGTGCCTTTCACCTCATGACACAAGCACTTGAGACCTTGATGCGTAAGGGAGTGATCATATTAGATCATGAAGCAGAAGCAGCCCAAGCGGCCATCTTACTGCATGACATAGGACATGGTCCCTTTTCCCATATATTAGAACACGTGTTTGTACATGACATCAGTCATGAGGAAATTTCCCTTTTAGCCATGCAACAAATCAACGAGGAAATGCATGGTGCATTGGACGAGGCGATCAGTATATTCAAAAACGAATATCCCCGCTCCTTTTTTCATCAATTAATTTGCGGACAACTGGATATGGATCGCTTGGAATACCTGTGCCGGGACAGTTTTTTCACCGGTGTGCGCGAAGGGAACATAGGTTCATCACGGATCATAGCCATGTTGAACGTGCAGCATGATCGGCTTACCGTCGACTCAAAAGGTATTTACTCCATCGAGAACTACCTGACCACAAGGCGGTTGATGTACTGGCAAGTCTATTTTCACAAAACAGCCATTGCCTGCGAAGTGGTGCTTCGCAATGCATTACGACGTGCTAAAGAACTCACAGAACAGGGAACTCCTCCGGAAATGCCGGCTTCACTCCGCTATTTCTTTCAGAATAGAATAGACAGGAACTCATTCCTAAACGACTCCTCCGTTCTAAACTGTTTCATGAACATAGACGACTATGACGTATGGATGGCTTTGAAGACTTGGTGTCATAACGACGATAGAATCTTGTCGACCCTGGCACAAAACTTCGTAAACCGTACGCCATTTAAAGTAGAAACGATTGAAGATCCACGTATCCTCCCCGATATAGATCTTCTACAACAACGCATATCCGAAACATTAGATATCCCATTACACGATACGCATTATTTTATAGCTACACGTACCGTAGAAAAAGAAATGTATTCGACAACAGCAGACGGAATCACCCTGCTCTACCCCGATGGTAAACAAAGTGAGGTAACCACCGTCTCCGATTTAATAAACTCCGATTCAGCCGATAAAAAAAGTGCAAAACACTACCTTTTATACCAACGTATTTAAACATTTGAATTGTCCAATCTCATTTTTCCGCGCAAACGTTAATACTATGTCAAATCTTTTTGCGATATTTGCGTAATAAACTTTTGCAAAGTTCGATTATAATGGAATTTACAGCCAAACAGATTGCAGACTTCTTGCAAGGTAAAGTAGAAGGTAATGAACAGGAAACCGTTCATACTTTTGCCAAAATAGAAGAAGGGATTCCCGGAGCTATTTCATTTCTGGCCAACCCTCATTATGCAGCTTTTATATATGAGACTCAAGCTAGTATTGTATTAGTAAACAATGATTTCAAACCCGAAAAAGAGATAAAGGCAACACTAATCCGTGTTGACAATGCTTACGAAGCTGTTGCTCGTTTGCTGAACTTATATGAACAGAGCAAACCTCAACGCACAGGCATTCATCCATTAGCTTTTATTGATCCTGAAGCTCAACTAGGAGAAGGATGCTATGTGGGAGCTTTTGCTTACCTGGGAAAAGGAGTAAAGATTGGGAACAATACGCAAATATACCCACATGTTACCCTGGAAGACAATGTTACGATAGGTGAGGCATGCATTATCTATCCGAACGTATCCATCTATCATGATTGCCATATTGGCCAACGTGTTATTTTACACGCTGGTTGCGTAATAGGAGCCGATGGATTTGGATTTGCCCCCTCGGCCGACGGATATGAAAAAATCCCGCAAATAGGAATTGTAACCATCGAAGATGATGTGGAAGTGGGTGCTAACACATGTATAGACCGCTCTACAATGGGATCAACCATTATACGTAAAGGTGTCAAGTTAGATAACCTTGTTCAAATAGCCCATAATGTAGAGGTTGGTAGTAATACGGTCATGTCTGCCCAAGTAGGCGTTGCCGGCTCTACCAAAATAGGACAATGGTGTATGTTTGGAGGCCAGGTGGGTATTGCCGGACATGCGGTTATTGGCGATAAGGTAAATTCCGGTGCACAAGCGGGCATAGCCGGTAGCATTCGAAAAGGACATGTCACCGTACAAGGATCACCTGCCATCGACGCTAAAAATTTCGCTCGTTCCAGTGTGGTATACAAGAACTTGCCACAGATGTACAGCGACTTAAATAAAATGAAAGAGGAACTCGAAGAATTGAAAAAACAACTAAATAAGACTTCATGTTGAAACAAAAGACACTGAAAGGAAGCTTTTCGTTGTTCGGAAAGGGATTGCATACGGGTTTAAACCTGACCATAACCTTTAATCCGGCACCGGAAAACCACGGATATAAGATACAACGCATCGACTTAGAAGGAAATCCCATAATTGATGCCATTGCCGAAAACGTGGTTGAAACATCCCGAGGAACTGTTGTAGCTAAAGGTGACGTTAAATGTAGTACCATAGAACATGGAATGGCCGCCCTCTATGCTTTGGGCATAGACAACTGCCTGATTCAGGTAAACGGCCCGGAATTCCCCATTTTAGAAGGGAGTTCACAACCCTATGTTGAACATATAGAAAAGGTAGGCATTCAGGAACAAAATGCACCCAAAGATTTCTACATCATAAAGAAAAAAATTGAAATTAAGGACGAAGCAACCGGCTCTTCCATTATCATCTTACCTGACGAACAATTTAGTATCACGACAATGATCTCATACAACTCTAAATGGTTCTCAAGCCAGTTTGCTACGTTAGATGATATGGAGGACTTCGCAAAAGAAGTTGCATCGGCACGTACATTTGTTTTTGTACGCGAAATAGAACCTTTGCTGAAAGCAGGTTACATTAAAGGCGGAGACTTGGATAATGCCATTGTGATTTATGAAGAAGAAATATCACAAGAACGTTTCAACCAGTTGGCCGACAAGTTGAATGTAGAGCGTAAAGACGCTACCCAGTTGGGATTTTTAAATAACAAACCTCTTGTATGGGACAATGAACCTGCCCGCCACAAATTGCTCGACATTATCGGAGATATGGCCTTGATAGGGCGTCCCATTAAAGGACGGATTATTGCGACCCGTCCGGGACATACCATCAATAATAAGTTTGCCCGCCAAATGCGACGCGAAATTCGTGCCCACGAAATTCAGGCTCCATCATATGACTGCAACGAAGCACCTCTAATGGATGTCAACCGCATTCGGGAGTTGCTCCCTCACCGCTATCCTATGCAACTGGTTGACAAAGTGATCTCTATGGGACCAACATCTATTGTTGCTGTAAAAAATGTAACAAGCAATGAACCGTTCTTTACAGGCCATTTCCCTCAAGAACCCGTTATGCCTGGTGTACTGCAAATAGAAGCAATGGCTCAAGCCGGAGGACTGCTTGTATTGAATTCTGTAGAAGAGCCTGAAAAATGGAGTACGTATTTCCTGAAAATAGACGATGTAAAATTCAGACAAAAAGTGGTTCCTGGTGATACGCTGATATTCAAAGTTGAACTATTAGCCCCCATACGTCACGGAGTTTCCTCTATGAAAGGCTTTGTCTTTGTTGGAGAGAAAATAGTGAGCGAAGCAACCTTCACAGCACAAATAGTGAAGAACAAATAAATAATAATTAGACCCTAATTTCCCTGCAAAATGAGTAAAATTAGTCCTTTAGCCTATATAGACCCTGAAGCTAGAATTGGTAACAACTGCGAAATTGGCCCTTTCTGCTTCATCGATAAAAATGTTGTAATAGGCGACAACAACATACTTATGAACAACGTAAGTATCCTTTACGGTACACGTCTGGGAAATGACAATACAATCTTCCCCGGAGCCGTTATTGGAGCAATCCCCCAAGACTTAAAATTCCAAGGAGAAGAAACTACAGCCGAGATTGGCAACAACAATACGATTCGTGAAAATGTGACCATTAACCGTGGTACGATAGCCAAAGGCAAAACAAGCGTTGGCAGCAACAACTTACTCATGGAAAATGCACACGTAGCACACGATGTCATGTTGGGCAACGGATGTATTGTTGGTAACTCTACCAAAATTGCAGGAGAAGTAACGATTGATGATTTTGCAGTGATCAGTGCAGGTGTGTTAATGCATCAGTTCTGTCACATTGGTAGCTACGTTATGATTGGTGGAGGAACGCGTTTTGCACAAGACATTCCTCCCTTTGTAATGGCCGCACGTGAGCCTGTGGCTTATTGTGGACTAAACATTGTTGGACTACGCCGACGCGGATTCAGCAAAGAAATTATCGAAAACATTCATAATACATACCGCATCCTGTATCAACGTGGAAAACTGCGCGAAGAGTGTTTGGCGCAAATTCGTGAAGAAGTGCCCATGAGCAAAGAAATTGAATATATACTATCTTTTATAGAAAACTCACAACGCGGAATTATAAAATAGTCACTCTATGATGTTGTATAGAATCAGTATTGTTTCAGATGAAATTGAAAACTTCCTGCGTGAAATCACCATTAGCGCAGAAGATACTTTTTTTGATCTCCACAAAGCGATACTCAATTCATGTGATTATCCGGACGATCAATTAACAAGTTTCTTCCTGTGCGATGAAGAATGGGAACAAAAGACACAAATCACACGCGAAGACATGGGATTTGGGCCATCCGATGAAGACATCTATGTAATGGCCGATACCCGCCTTAGCGAACTGCTGGAAGAGGAAAAACAACGACTCATCTATGTCTTTGATCCTATGTCAGACCGCTGCTTCTACATGGAATTAACAGAAATCATTATTGGTAAAACCTTGCAGAGTCCCTTATGCAATAAATCCTACGGTAATCCTCCCCAACAACTCCTGGAAATGGATTTTTCCGAAACTAAAAATGTAGGAAAATCAGTAAATGATATGGGTAATATTTCGGATGAGGAATTTTATGGTAGTGACGGGTTTGAATCCGATGAATTTGATCCCGAAGGATTCGAAATAAGCGATGAAGACACGTTCCGTAATTAAACAAATACAACGATGAAAACACTCATCGTCCTATTGGGACCCACA
>CABSGW010000123.1 GCA_902477365.1 uncultured Prevotellaceae bacterium | reverse complement strand
GCCTCCGCCTGACAAGCCGCACCGATGACACATCGATCCACTGCCTGGCCATCCCGTTCTTGCGCCCGGCCGATTGCCCTCCGGCCGAAACAGCCGGTGAAGGGACACGGCTGTTCCTGGCCGATGCCTTGAAAACCCTGCAACGGAAAACAGCAGACGCCCCCCTGTTGCTGGCTGCTCATTTTTATGCCACAGGAGCCGATGTGGTGAATGACGAGCACAGCGAACGGCTGGTTGTGGGCGGGCAGGAGTGCGTGGACGTATCGCAACTGTCGACCGGTCCGGCCTACGTGGCACTGGGGCACATACACAAGGCACAACGCGTAGCCGGTTCGGATACCATCCGCTATGCAGGAAGCGTACTGCCCATGTCTTTTTCCGAAAAGAACTACCGCCACGGCGTGGTAAAAGTGATCATTTCTCCCGACGGAAAGGCGGAATGGGAGACCCTGTCCTATGAACCGTTGCGGCGGCTGCAAGCCATCCCCGAAACCGGAGCCTGCAACACGGCCGAGGCTTTTGAGGCCATCCGTAACCTGCCCAATGCCGGAAAAAAGGATAACGGACATTCCTGGCCCTATCTGGAAATCAAAATCAGAGACGAACGTCCCGAGCCATCCCTGGTACAACAAATCATGACCGAACTGGGCAACAAAGCAGTCCACTTCTGCCGGTTGGTGCGTGTGCGCCCTGCTGGCGAAGCTATCGACGACGCTCCGGTACAATCGCTCGAGACCCTCAAACAAATGACTCCGCTGGACATGGCACAACTGGTGTTCAAAAACCGTTATGACACCCCCATGCCAGACGATCTGGCGACACTGTTCGAACAAGCCCGCGAAGCGGCCGAAAAGAATGATTTAGAAGAAAGAAACGCATGAAGATAGAACGTATTGTGCTATGTAACCTGGCATCCATCGAGGGAGAACAGGTTGTTGACTTTACCAAAGAACCGTTACGTTCGGCCGGTCTTTTTGCTATTACCGGTGACACCGGTGCCGGCAAATCGACATTGTTGGATGCCATTTGCCTGGCGTTGTACAACCGGGCGCCCCGTTTTGACGACGCGGAAAGGCTGACCCGCTTTGACGGACGCAAACTAAACAGCGATACGGAATTGCAGGCCGGCGACACCCGGAACATCCTGCGCAGAGGTTGCCGGGAGGGCTTTTGCGAGGTGACGTTTACCATACCCGGCGGAACCACCTACCGTGCCGGATGGAGCCTGAAGCTGAAACGTACCGGTACGTACAACAAGGTGACCCGGTCGCTGGAACGCGTCAAACCGCACGGCGAACGGTATGACGAACGCGAAGTGGACCAACGCATACCCGCACTGATAGGACTGGACTACACACAATTCACCCGCACGGTCATTCTGGCACAAAACAGTTTTGCCAACTTCCTGCGAGCCAAACAGGCCGACAAATCGGCCCTGCTGGAGAAACTGACCGGAACAGCCATCTACGGCCGCATATCGCGACAGATATACCAGTTGAACGATGAGGCCAACCGCGCTTACGAACTGCTGGCCACACGCATTGAAGCATTGGGAACGAACAAAATGGACGAAGCGGACCTGAAACAGGCCGAAGAGAGCCACCTACTGCACAAAAGCCGGCTGAACGAGGCCGACCAACGCCTGAAAACCATCACCGAACAGTTGCAATGGTATGCACACTACGACCGCCTGGCCGCAGAACACAAGCAACACGAACTGGCGCTGCAAACGGCACACCATAACTATGCCGCACTATACACCCAACAGGCGCTGTTGGAACGTTACGATCAGGTGTTGTGCATCCTACCCCTGTTCCGTGAAATAAAGGTAATGGAAACCAACGTGCAAACGTTAAAAGCACAGATAGAAACAGCCACGGCCGAAACAAACACTTGCCGCAAACAACTGGAAACAGCCAAAGCCCAACACGAAGCGGCGCGCACGGTGCGAACCGAGGCTGAACGAACTTTGCGGGAAAGACAGCCCCAACTGAACGCCGGATATGCGTTGCAGGGGGAAATAGGCGCATCGGCCGCCGAGCTGAAGAAAAAGAAAGAGGCCATCCGACAGACCCAAGTGACAGTGGCCGAACGCCGCACACTGCTGGCCTCGACCCACAATGAACAGAACAAGGTGCAACAGCACATCACCGAACTGACCCAACAGATACAGGCACTGGCCGTACACCAGCGTATGTTCGAGAAGGTGGACCGCATCAGAGAGAAACTGGCGCGCCTGTACGAGGTGGCCGAAGAAGAGAAAAACCTGCGTAAACGTTACGACGAGCTGCAACGCCAGCAGACGGAACAAAGCCGGACCTTGGAACAACTGGAAGCGCAACGTACCGACACGGAGTCGCAACTGGAAACGTTGCAGGCGGAACGGCGCATCTACAAACAAAACAATTACGGGCTGGACAGCAGCGAACTGCAGGAACGCTACACCCGTAACAATCACATACTGCAACAACTGCAACGGGCACAAGACTTATGGTACCGCATCTCCATGGGGTATGACACCATCACCGAGAAGACACCGGACCTGGCACGACGTAAACTGTTGCTCGAACAGAACCGTACTATCGTTGCCCAACTGGCCCAACAGGTAGAAATATTATCGGCAACCTGTGAGCGCATGAACACGGCCTACACGTTGAGTCAAAGCGAAAACATCGTGCAGTTGCGCCGTCGCCTGAAAGAGGGGACAGCCTGCCCGTTATGCGGTGCAACCCACCATCCCTACCATACCGAAACGGAACAGGAATTAGGTATTCTGATCTCGAATCTGGAGAAAGAATACCGCGAAACGGCAGATGAGCTGCACCTGAAACAGGAACAACTGCAGGCACTGCAACGCGAACAGGCACTGGAAGACGGACTGATTCACGCAGAAGAACTCCATCTGGAACAAACACGCAAACAGCTCAAAGCCGACATAACCGGCTGGCAAGCATTTGCCACACTCGACACCTCGTTTACCGACTGTTCCGAAAGTGTCAACCGAAATGCGCGCCGGCTACTCATAGAACAACTGTTGGAGGGAACAGGCAAACGGGTGGACGAAGCGCGTACCGCCCTGGATACCTATAACCATCACCAGCAACTCATCAACAAACTAAGTGAACAGATAGATGGACTGGAGCGTCACCTGACCGACACGTCCAACCGATTGAACGAGGAACGGACAGCCGTACGCGTCACCAACTCGACACTCGAAGAGCTGCAAAAGCATAACCAGCACCTTGACCGCGCACGCCGTGAATTATATGAAGAATTGGAGGAGCATATCACCCTGCCGGGATGGTATACCGAATGGCAGCAAAGCCCCGAGAACTTCCGTAACCGGCTTGAACGGCTCACAAATGAATGGAACAAACTGAAAGAGGAAGCCGCTCAAACAGAACTGACCGCTTATCGGCTGCAAGAGAGTGTCAAGAACATCCAGTCCGTATTGGAAGAGGCCGAGCGGCACGCTGCATCCGTCCAAGAGGAAACCGAAATGCTTCAGGATGCCATTGTGCATAAAGAGAATGAGTTGAAGAAACTGTTCGGAAACGAACAGCCGGACGTTGTTGCCAAAAGATTGCAGCTAGCCGTTCAGCAAGCGGCCGAGACCGAAACAAGCCTGGCACAACAATACAACGACGCACACAGCCTGTGGAAGCACCGGCAAGGACAGGCACAAAGTTTGCAGGAACAACGCTTCAGCCGTGAAGGGGAGCTGGCAAACCGCCGTGCAGAACTGGATTTATGGATTCGGCGATTCAATGCAGACCATCCCGCCGTACAGTTTGCCGAACTGGAACGGTTGTTCGGCGATACCAGGAACTGGAATGCGTTGCGTAACGAAATAACCCAACGCAAGGAGGCTGTCACACTGGCACAGAACCGTTTGCAGACCACCCAGCAACAAATACTGGAACTGAAAGCCGCCACCGGACGTCCCTCAGGAAAAGACGAGGAAAGCCGCGAGGCACTGCAGGCCAACAGCCAGGAGCTACAGGCGCACCGCGAGACTATCTACGAAGAGTTATCGGCTGTCAACCTGCGCATCATGGCGCACCGTCGCAGTTTGGAGCAGATTGGCAAACTGGCAGACGAACTGGAAACGCTTCAGCAACAGAAGAAACGATGGAACAGCCTTTCGGCACTCTTTGGCAGTGCCGACGGAAAGCGCTTCAGGGAGCAGGCACAATGTTATACGTTCCTGTTCCTGGTGGAACACGCCAACCGGCAATTGGAGAAACTGTCTCCACGTTATCGACTGCGCAACATACCCAATACGCTGGGACTGGAAATCATTGACCGCGACATGTTTGACGAGACCCGACCGGTCAACTCGCTATCGGGTGGCGAGACCTTTATTGTCAGTCTGGGCCTGGCCTTAGGACTCTCGTCACTATCGTCAGGCAACTTGTCCATCGGCAGCCTCTTTATTGACGAAGGGTTCGGCAATCTGGACAATGACAGTCTGGAACTGGTGATGGACGCCCTGGGCAACCTGCAAACGGCACAAGGACGCAAAGTGGGCGTAATCAGCCACACCGAACAGATCCGCTCACGCATCACGCCCCAAATACGGCTTATCAAACAACCAACCGGCGGTAAAAGTACCATCGAAATCTATTGAACACATGTTATTGACCTTCTCACTCATCGCCGTCATACTGATTATTGCCAGCACAAGCGGAACCGCCTGGTGGTGCCACAAAAAGGCGGCACACCAGCAAGATGCACTACAACGCGAACTGGACACAGCCCGACAAGAGAGCACCGAATTGCGTACCCGCCTGCAGGTGGAACGTGAAAACGCCGAACAGTTGAGGCGTACAGAACAGGTGCAGCTGAAAGCCGAACTGCAAAACCTGGCGCAAGAGGTGGCTCAGGCTCAAAGTAACGCACTGCGTGCCAGCAACAAAGAACAGTTGGGTGCCCTGCTCGACCCGCTGGGTAAAGAACTCAGCCGCTTTAAGGAATCACTCACTGCCGGTCACGCTTCGCTCGATGTACATATCCGGCATTTGATGGAACGTACCCTCGAAATAGGTCGCGAAGCCAACGAGCTGACACGCGCACTCAAAACCGACTCCAAAAAACAAGGAAACTGGGGAGAAGCGGTACTGGCAAACCTGCTTGAAGCATCAGGCTTACGCGAAGGGCATGACTTCGAGATACAAGCAACCGAAACCGATGAACAGGGCCGTCGCCTTATACCCGACGTTGTTGTCCGGTTTCCCGGTAACCGACGCGTGGTAATAGACTCGAAAGTGTCGTTGACCGCCCACACACACTACATTGCAGCGACCGACGAGGCAGAACGCAGCCGCTACCTGAAAGAGCACCTGCTTTCTGTACGCAAGCATATCAAAGAATTAAGCGAAAAATCCTATGACCGCGTAGTACCCGGGGCGATCGGCTACGTCCTGATGTTCATTCCGAACGAGGCAGGATACATCACCGCCCTTCAGGCAGATCCGCAACTGGCAACCGATGCCTACGCACGTCGGGTTATCCTACTTAACCCGACCAATCTGCTCACAACGCTTCAACTGGCCTACAACCTGTGGCAAAGCGAACGCCAATCGCAAAGCGTCGAAGAAATCTATCGGTCGGCAGACAAATTGTACACGAAGTTTGTCACCTTTGCACGCACATTCGACGGAATAGGTACAAACATCCGCCAACTGTCCGACGCCTATGAACGTGCCGAGAAACAGTTATGTACCGGTCGTGGAAACATTGTCCGACAGTTGGAGAACTGGCGGCAGAAAGGCATGAATTCCTCCTCCCAAATGCCCGAACACCTGTTGGAGCAAGCGGAAGAATAATCCCCCCTTTTCCGCATAACCGCGCTAAATACACCCAAAGTCCTGCTTAAAAGTCGATCCCGAAATAGCGCGTGACTTGATACGGTTGCGGTAATAATAAACCGTACTTACTGTTACCCCGAGGATGGTGGCAATACGTGTGGCATCGGTTATACCCATCTTCGTGAAAGCCAATACACGCAACTCGTTGTTCAACATTTCGGTATCGGAAAGCGCTATTTGTGCATTGGGGCGGAATAGTAGATTCACACGCTTTATAAACTCGGGATAAAGGCGGAGAAAGGAGATGTCAAAGCGCCGTAAACTCTCCTCGCGAAAGACAGCCAACATGTCTCCATTCGTGAACTGACGTTGCAACCGCTCGGTCTCTCCGGCCACAATGCGGCTCACAACCGTATTGCGCAACTGCTCAATACGAAACAAGGCATCGAGACTAAGATTCAGGAAACTGGTTATGGTATCGGTCTTTTCGTCTACTTCCGATTGCAAAGCCACGATACGACCTTGCGCAGCCAATCGTTCGCTTTCCTGCATGCTATTCCTCTTTCTGGTCCTGCGATACCGACGTATCAGCATAACAGTCCCAATCCCAATGACGCCCAGCAGAGCGACAGCCAGTATCCTCCACCCTTCCATCTGACTGGATAAGGTATCGGTCGTTTGCCGCTCCAATCCCAAACCACGCGTCAAGGTAGCGGAAAGCTCTACTTTTCTTGCACCGCTACCCCAAATGTCAGCCATTTCATAAGCCGCAATCGCATAACGAACCCCACGTTCCCTATCCCCACGATCGTACATACGCCCGGCAAGCCGTAACAATGCCTCATACTCGTAACGCACATAACGTAACGAATAGATGGCCGATAACGCCCAATAATAGTCGCGCATGGCATTATCGCGCAACAAATGATATTTATTAGCCAGCACAATAGCAATCAAAGCTTTACTCCCTCCTTCAGGTTGCCGGTCGTATTCCTTTTTTAGGGCAGAAACCATGTCTTGCACATTCAGGCTACCATACTGGAAATTGATGGCCTGCTGAAAGGGCGTGTGCAAATATTTCTTTATAGAATCTGTAAGCAGAGAGGCCTTCTGCAAATGGGTTTCAGAAACCTCATTGGGAATAGTCCCCTGCCGGTAGAAATCATAGACATCGTTGTGCACATCGTAGAACATCCGACGCGTAGCTTCCGTATAGCGCGTAACATCTCCTATAGAAGCAAGCAACATCTCTCCCTCCCAAGGTAAATCCACTTGTCCGTAGATGAGGGCTATACTGAGTTTACTCCGCACAACCAACTCCTCATTCCCCATCTGCTCGGCCAACAGCCACGCCTGTCTGTAAGCTTCAAGAGCCTTACGGCTACTATGCCGGAACTCTTCGCGCCCCACTTCCGTCCACAACCGATAGGCCTCGGCTTTATCGGTATTCAAAGAGATGCTATGCCGCAATGAATCGACCCGCCGTACAAACACCGCCTCGTAATCTGCGCGCCGATCTATACAACTATCAAGCACGCAAAGAACGGAATCTAGGTTTTGCGCACGAAGAGGAGACGGGCTAAAGAGCAGAAAAAAACCGATACCACAAATAAACACCGCAACCAGGTGTGACAGAGAAAAGGCGAAGTTATACCGGCACATAGATGTCAGGATATTAGAAGGTGAATAATATGGGGGTAAAGCTATTATTTTATTTTCAAACAGACACAGTAAGCGCTGATTTTATTTTTCAATTTATAGAGAAATCTATAGTAGTATTCTTTAAACAACTGATTTACAAATACTCATCATTCTTCTAAATTACAGTCCGCTT
>CABSGW010000122.1 GCA_902477365.1 uncultured Prevotellaceae bacterium | reverse complement strand
GATCAACCGCAACGCCGCCAATCCCATCTGTACATGAGTGGCCGCATAAGCCGCAGTCACCTGGTTGTCACTCTGTTGCGTCTTCACCCCTTCAGGAATCATCGGGTTATCCGAAACCAACAACAAAGCACCGGTCGGGATATGGTTATAAAAACCGCAACTAAAAAGCGTGGCTGTCTCCATATCCACTGCCATGGCACGCGTCATACGCAAATAGGTTTTAAAATCTTCATCGTGTTCCCACACACGTCGGTTGGTGGTATACACCGTTCCCGTCCAATAGTCACGCTGCTCGTTACGCAACGCGGTTGAAACTGCACGCTGTAACATAAACGCCGGCAATGCAGGTATTTCGGGCGGAAAATAATCATTACTGGTACCCTCACCGCGAATCCCGGCCAACGGAAGCACATAATCTCCCAAACGAGTCTTTGAAGAAATGCCGCCACACTTACCTAAGAACAAGCATGCCTTAGGGGAAATAGAACTCAACAAATCCATGATCAGCGCAGCGTTGGGGCTGCCCATTCCAAAGTTTATGATCGTCACATCGCCCGCTGTGGCACACCGCATATTCGCATCGTAACCAACCGCAGACGTTCCGCACAACTCACAGAACAGATCTACATAATTATTGAAGTTAGTCAGCAATATATACGAACCGAAACTTTCCAGTTCGCAACGCGTATACCGTACCAACCAATTTCCAACGATATCTTGTTTTGTTTTCATTTTTTCTTTACCTTTGGACATATCCTTTATTAATATAGCCCCATTTGTGCAAATGTAGTAAAATGTTTCAGATAAACCTTCCTTCCTATCCCATAAAAGTGATTAACAAGAACGGCAAACCAACCGTTTTCGATCCACTCCGAAAACGATATGTGGCCCTTACTCCCGAAGAATGGGTTCGCCAACACTTTACCCATTTCTTAATCCATCATAAAGGATACCCATCGTCGTTATTAGCCAACGAGATCACACTCGCGCTCAACGGCATGAACCTTCGTTGCGACAGTGTTCTTTACAGAAGAAACCTTACGCCCCATCTCATCATAGAATATAAAGCCCCGCATATAACTATCAATCAAAAAGTGTTTGACCAGATTTGCCGTTACAATCAGATATTACATGTAAACTATCTCATTGTAAGCAACGGAATTACCCATTACTGCTGCCGCATGGACTACGAACAACAGAACTATCTTTTCTTACCCGACATTCCCTGCTATAAGGAGCTCCTGTAGTTTAAATAATCAAGTGCCTACCCCTAAGAATCCCCCTCTTAGCTACTAAATAGCCATAAAAGATAAAAAAACTCGCCTTTTTACACAATAAAATTTGTTCGCATGGAAAAAGTTCCCTATTTTTGTGCCTATAGCATACAATGAGAATGAACCGTTTGCAACGATATATAGCCATTTTGAGCATTACCCTCCTATTTGGAACGGTATCACACAATGCTTTTGCCAATACACCGGTATTCGACAATGAGCAGACTGAGACTGAAACAAATGCTCCCAAAATGATTTTCACACAAGGATCTGTACGCATTTCCAATGCATCCGGTTTGTTATTTGAAGTATACAACGTAGCAGGCATACGTATTGCGCAACATCGCATCGACAGTCAAGATAAAACATTTACGCTCGGTTATTCCAACGGTTGTTATATTTTGAAAGTTGGAAAACTGGTGCGTAAAATATCGATTCGTTAAATAAATTGTTTATGAAACGTTATGGCACATTGGTTCTTGGTATCCTGTGCTTTTTTTTCATAGGTTGCCAGCATCAAGACGTAACCTCATTCACTCCTCTCAGTTACGAAGCCTTTGACTCCATTTCTATTCCGGCCTATCGGATCAAAGACCGAAACATACGTCATCATATAGACTCATTGCGACTATCTACGCGCGATACCATCTATATTGATCTTTTGACCAATACTTATTATGCAGAAAGACGCCCTTATCTGTGGATTACCAAAAACGGTGTTGACCACCGGGCCGATTCGCTTCTGGCATTTCTGCAACACCATCCTGCCACCGGACTTCCACAAAACACGTTTTTTGTCCGTATCATACAAAACGACCTGCAACAATTGCGCACACTTACCTTTCAGCCCCACGAGAACATAAACCGCATTTTGGCGCGATTGGAATATTACCTTACAAAAGCTTATTTGCGTTACGCCGCCGGACAACGTTTCGGTTATGTCAATCCACGCAAGCTATTCAACCGGCTAGAGAAAGAAGACACAACAAAGAAGCATTACCGCACATTGTTCGACCTGCCCGTCGCCACACTGAGCCAAAGTTATGCCGACTCCGCCCTACACTGTTTGCGTAACAATCAGCTACCCTCCTTTCTACATGCCATCCAGCCATCCGACACACTCTACACACTACTGTGCGACACATACAATCAGCCAAACGACCAACTCACCAGCGAACAACGTACCGCTCTGCGTGCCAACATTGAACGCATGCGTTGGCGTACTACGGAACAAGATGAGCCTAAATACGTACTCGTCAATATACCTGCATGGGATTTGCGTGCCATTGATATCCCAAACCATCAGACATTAAGTATGCGCGTATGTGCCGGCACCAGCAAAAACAAAACGCCGTTACTTGCAAGCAAAATAACCCGCTTAGAGCTAAACCCCTATTGGACAGTTCCCTTTAGTATCATTCGTCGGGAAATAGCTCCTCTTCATGCCGAAGACGTAGATTATTTTGAGCGGAACCGCATGCACATTATCCATAAAGAGACTCAAGAAGAACTCCCTCCCGAACAAGCTACAGCCGAAGAGTTGTTAAGCGGCAAGTACACCGTCCGGCAAGAGAAAGGAGAAGGCAATTCATTGGGACGACTTATCTTCCGTTTCCCCAATTCCTTTTCCATTTACCTGCACGACACCAACAACCCCGCAGCTTTCCAGCGTACGTGGCGAGGCGTGAGCCATGGATGTATCCGATTGCAACGTCCGCTCGACTTAGCCGAGTTCCTATTCTCCAATACTGACGAACTGCGCACCGACCGTATCCGGTTGGCCATCGACCTTCCACCCCTAACGGCCAAAGGACGCGCACTTCAGAACAATCCCAACTACCGCCCTATCGGTTTCTGCACTTACGAACCTTCCGTTCCGGTATACATTACCTACCATACCGTCTTTCCCGACCTGGAAGGCCAGCTCATTTACTATCCAGACGTCTACCAATACGACGCACACATTCTGCGCAGCCTTGACGCATACCGTTAAACCTTTCGGCATTCCATGCATCTAACTCCATAGCACGCTCATGAAAAAGCACGACGAACATACTCTGCAAACATTGCTACAAGACCCCCACAAACAGCGGGAGGCCTTTGAGGAAGTGGTACGAACCTATTCCCCGCAGCTGTATTGGCAGATACGACGTCTTGTTTTCTCACACGATGATGCCGACGACCTGCTCCAGAACACCTTTCTAAAGGCATGGAGCAACTTAAACACCTTCCGGGGAGACTCGCGCCTGTCTACGTGGTTATACCGTATCGCACTCAACGAAAGCCTTACATTTCTACGCCAAAAGCGTGAAGAGCTGGCACTCGATGATCCCGAAGCTTCTATCATCTCTAACCTACAGAGCGATCCCTATTTCGACGGGGATGAAACCGACTACCAACTACAACAGGCACTATCGACCCTGCCCGACAAACAACGTGCCGTATTCAATATGAAGTACTACCAAGAGATGAAATATGAAGAGATGAGCGACATTCTACATACCAGTGTCGGGGCTCTTAAAGCATCCTACCATATAGCCGTAAAAAAGATTGAAGCTTTTTTTGCTAATATAGACTAAACCTTTTCACAAACGCTTCGTCTAACCAATAACAAGTAAACATTAAACGTCATGAAGGAAAATAACGCTTTGAAAGCCAAACTGGGAACGAAGAATCCTTTCCGTACTCCGGAAGCTTACTTCGATACCTTTACGGAGCGCCTCATGCAGCAATTACCCGAACAGCCCGAGGCGCAACCTGCAAAACTGTCTGCAGCTCAACAACCACCTGCAACACTCTTTACGCGCATCAAGCCCTACCTCTATTTGGCAGCCATGTTCGGAGGACTCTACTTCGGCATACACGTATTCAAATACCAGGCATCGCTTCATACCGTTGCCACCCCAACAGCTACTGCCACATCCACGTTCGTCACCGACGAATATGTAGACGATCTGTGTAACTTTGCCATGGTGGACGAAAGTACCATCTTCGATTGCCTGACGAGTGACTATTCATACTAAATTTCTTTTTATCGCAACAATGAAACCGAATACATTCTTTTTGACTCTCCTTTTGCTATGCTTCACTACGGTTCAGGCACAACATCATGGACGGGAAAACCAGCCTAAGATAACGCCGCAAGGTAAACGCTTCTCCCCGCAAGAGTACATCAAGCACCAAGAAGCCTTCATCATTCGTGAAGCGGAACTATCTCCGGCTGAAGCCGCAAACTTTTTCCCACTGTTCCACAGCATGAACAATGAGTTGCGCAAAACAGACCGTTCCAGCCGACAGCTATTGCGCAAAGCACGTACCGAAAAATTGGAAGAGAAACAATACCAGGAAATACTGCAACGCATGGATCAGCTGGAGGCCGAAAAGGTGAATACAACAACCGAGTATCACAAGAAGTTTTTGAAAGTACTTGATGCACAAAAGGTGATACGTGTTATTGATTCCAGCCGCCGTTTCGAACGAACCATGCTTAGACGCGTTATGGAACGGTCACACAAATAATCTTTCATACACTACACATTATATGCAAGGAGGCTGTCTCAACATAAAACTTGAGATAGCCTCTGCTTTTTATTCATACTCTGTACCTCTCCAAACAACTAAGTTTGCCGTATTGTTTACAAACAAAAACGGCCTGATAATAACACAAGCACAACTTGGCGATACGTTCTGGGCATCTCGTTGAAACAAGATGCCCAGAACGTATCGCCAAGAAGGTGTGTCCGTAGAATCCCAAACAGTCCATTAGTATGTACAGGCAATACATACTAATGGACTGTTTTTGGTCTATACAAATTTCTGTAAGAAGATTGTTATCGCCAAGCAGAATTATCTGAACAAAAAGACGCAAGGAATATCCCTCTGATGCATACCTCCTTGTCCATGGCTAATGACGAACACCATCACACGATCATTCGTGCTTCTTGGCCTCATTCCAATAGCAATCCATCTCCTCCAGACTCATATCTTTTAGCTCGCGTCCTTGCTGTTTGGCCTGAGCCTCCACGTAATTAAAACGGTTAATGAACTTTTTATTTGTCTGTTCCAGTGCATTATCCGGATTGATATGATACAAACGTGCAGCATTCACTAAGCTAAAAAGCAGATCACCAAACTCCCTTTCAGCCTTTTCGGCATTCATTTGTGCCACTTCCGCCTCAAATTCGTTCAGTTCTTCTTTCACTTTTTCCCAAACCTGCTCGCGCTTAGCCCAGTCAAAGCCAACATTCCGGGCCTTATCCTGAATCCTATACGCTTTTATCAAGGAAGGCAGACTGGTCGGTACACCCGAAAGAACCGTTTTATTACCATCTTTTTCTCGTTGTTTCAGTTGTTCCCAGTTCTCAGAAACCTTTTCGGCTGAATCGGCCTCAACATTTCCAAACACATGCGGATGCCGGAATACCAGTTTATCGCACAATTGAGTACACACGTCCGCAATGTCGAAATCCCCCTTTTCGTCGCCTATCTTTGCATAGAACACTACATGAAGCAACACATCTCCCAACTCCTTGCACAAACCGGACGTATCGTTCCGCATAATGGCATCACACAACTCGTAGGTTTCCTCTATCGTGTTCGGGCGCAAACTTTCATTCGTCTGCTTACGGTCCCATGGGCATTTCACCCTCAACTCATCCAACACATCCAACAAACGGCCAAAGGCCTCCATCTTTTCAGCTCTTGTATGCATAAGTATTCTATCTTTTCTTATCGCAAAGATACAACTTCAATCATACTTTTTCTGCCAATCAACCTTTTTTTGCCGTATTAAAGCGATAAATAACGTGGAACAAGGCGTAATTCAGCTGCATATCCGTCAGAATATTGGTACGCGAATAGGTTGTATTCCGGCTCAAGTCGTAATTCCGGCTTCTCAAGATGTCGGCCATCTGCAAGGAGAGTGTAAGTGCCTTGTTCTTCAAGAACGAATATCCTACACGGGCATCCCAAATGTATTGAGAACCATTCATCACCTCGTTGCGGTAGTTGCTGCGGATATAGTGATAGAACTCCGTCCCTACCACCAGACCGAAAGGAAAATCAACCTGTCCCTCTACCTTCCAATAGCCATCCAGAGCATTCTCATTGGCATCACGCTGCATAGTGTTCGACGTGCGTTGCCACATGCCCATCAACTCTACACCACAATTCAACCAACCGCGACGATAGGTCAATTTGGTTGAAGCATAGGAAGACAGCCTTCTCATCTCATTCTTCACACTCGACAAGCCATCCAGACTAACCAGGCCCGGACTATTATTGTAATTGGCCGAGGCATTCAACGAGTGGCGGAATCGTTTGGTCGAATCCAACGCCAGACTATACCCTCCATAAGCCGAAGCCGACCATTCGCCCGTCACATTCTCAGGCCGTGTCGTACTCACACCCGTTTGTGTATCATAGCTCAAACTGTTGGCCACACTGCGGCTGTTCTGCTTATACCTTCCACCTCCGTACACAGACAACTCGCGTTTGGGAAAATAGAAATTGGAAGACAAAGAAAATTCATCCGACCACGAGCGCTTCAGATTGGGGTTTCCGCGTTGTATTGACAGTTCGTTCGAATCGTCTACATAATCTATCCGGCTATTCAGAGACGGATAATTCTCTTGACCGTTATACCTGAATGTCAAACTGTTCGTTCCTTTCTCATTCAACTTATAACGCGTATAATAATCAAATCCCCAATCATTCCGGTTCCGGATTGCAGTTGTATCAATATCTCCCCTCAAATATTCCAGTCGTTCCCTCATTGGCGTCATGGATAGGGTTGTGTTCATGGTCAATCGCTTCCAGTTCTGCAACCACGTGATGGCCATACGATGCGACGTATTGTAAGAGGTTGTGTACAGACTGTTCCGGGCACTCAACACAGAAGCCAGCGAGTCGGCCGTAGAGGGTAAATGGGTAAGCGGCATATCCGGATTGCGCCAATCGGCAAGTGAATCCAACTGGTAGTGGGAATGATCGCTTTTACTCCTCGAATAGCTTAAATTATAGTGGAACGAGAGCGAAGCCTGCTTGCTTAGCCGTTCCATATACTGGGCATAGGTGTTCAGGTTTATATTCGATGTAGGTGTAGTGGTATAAGTATGGAATATACGTTCTTTTTGAGCGCTTTCTGCCTGGTAATAACGTATCACTCCTTGGTTGAAGGCTTTAGCCTCACCACTGTTATAGTGCAAACCGACGCCTCCCGTAAGCACATTACCCCGCTTACCCAGTTTGCGTTGAACAACAGTTCTGATACCGGTCCTGAAGTTTTCATTATCATTCAACCCCTTCCCTGTTGTCGAATTCACGGTGGCATCCATCAACTCGCGGTCGGGACTGGAAACAAACAACCCGCCTA
>CABSGW010000121.1 GCA_902477365.1 uncultured Prevotellaceae bacterium | reverse complement strand
GCTTGAGGGAGCAATGGGGTTCCATTGTGACCGAAAACAAACGAAAAAGACGCAAGGCAGAGACTGAAAGCATGCGAAGAGGCCGAAGGCCGGTCTAATAACCGATTTGGGTTCAAATGGGGAATAAAGGCCGGTTCGTCAGGGTGGAAGACGTTGGAACTTGTTAACTTGTTTGATAGCTGTCAATGTAAAAAAATGCTGTCTCAAACTTTATGTTGAGACAGCATTTTTATTTATAGAACCTTATTGTTAGTCGGCCAGGATCTTCAATTCAGCTCCGGTTGCAAAGTCTTGTCCGTCTTGTGAGCTTAATGCTGTGAAGCGGATGTAGCGGGCTTTTACCGGTTTGTCAAACATCACGCGTTTTTCTTTGCGGTTGTTGGCAAATGTACCTTCAATCACCGGATCGCTCCAGGTCTTTCCGTCGTTGCTTACTTGGATGCGGTAGTTCTTGATATTACCGTTTCCGCTGTCTTGACGAGGCAGGTAGGTGAATCCTTTGATCTCTTTGGTGTCGTTGATATCCAAGTCTACCCAGTGCGGATATTGTGCTACTGTTACCGAGTACATACTATGCCAGTAGGTGTTAGGGTCACCGTCTACCAGATGCGATGCATCTTCAGAGCCGTTCTCTTGGCTACTAGCAAAGATTACTTTGGTCGGTACGCTTTCCATCTTTTCAAAGGAAATAACGGTTGTTACTTTCGGCGCATTCTTTGTCCATGCTGTAATGGTACCGCCTTCACGCAGTGCAAACGGTGCGGTGTACGTCATCGGCTTTTTGTTTTTTGTCCCGGCCAAGGTGTAAAGGATGGTTTCGCCGGCTTTTGATGCGGTGATTTCCACTTCTCCTTTGGCGTTACGGGTTACCATTAACGGAGTCTCGCCGGCTGCAACTACTCCTGCTTGAGCTGTCAGGTCTGATGTTGCCGGACGGATGATGAGGCCCATTGTTTGGTTTTTAGCTCTGATACGGTCTGGATCCAATGGTCCGCCTTGTCCGCAGCTGTTTCCGCCCAGTCCGGTTACACCCAGGTCTAAGTGCAGGTGGGTATCACCGGCTTTTGGCAACTGATAGGGGTGAGGGGCCAATGTCAACTCGAGTGCAGAGTAAGGAAGTGCGGATGTTGACATCGGAGCTGTTCCAATGAAGATCGCACCGTTTCCGCTCTGGTCGGTCAGTGCACACCAACGTACCTCTTCGCGGTTAGCCATACTTTGCGGTTTGGGCCAAGGTACAAACTGGTTGGCCACAGTGCTCTGGTGTTGTTCGATGAACGAACCTGTCTTACGGTCGTTGTAGTTGTTGATAGGTCCTCTGCCATAGTAGGTATAGTTGCTGTATTTGGCAGGAACTACTACTTCATAACCCAAACGCGGCAGAACGAGTGATTCATTGTTAGAGGTGATGCCGGCTTGCAGTTCCACGGAACCGTCTTTGTAGATGGTCCATACTTGGCTGGAGACAAATTTAAAGTCGTTCGGGCCGAATGGACGGTCGGTCTGTTCCACTACGCTGTAACGTCCGGAGGTACCACCGTTAAGGCGCGCACCGTTAGGAGCTTGCGACACGACGGTATAAACCACTACGGTTGCACCGTCGGGGCGGGTATATACGTTCTTATTGATAGCTTTGTGCTTCAGGTTGTGCAGACCGTTGATATACCATTGCTGGTAAGCCCAGTTGTCATTGTCTGTCGGAGCACGCAATGCGTCTATTTTCGGACCGTTACCGTCAGCAATGATGGTGTTGTTGCCATAGTTCAAACTGTAAATGGTTCCGGTAGCATTGTCAAATTTCACTTCGTAACCGTTGCCTTTCACCGTGGTGAACTGTTCGCCGTCGGTCAGTTGTTGTTTGTCGTTGCCGGTTGTTACCGATGCAATGGTCGGCAGATTGGTTGCGCCTTTTACGAACAATTGTTCTTCGGCCTGTACATAACCTTTCTTGGCCCAAGGCATATCCTGTGCCAGCTTGAATTGAACTTTCACAAAGTATTCGGCTTGCGGTTTCAGTTTGCTAGCGTCAAAAGGAACGGTATAGTTTGCTTTCATACGCGGACCTACAATCATGCGCGGACCTTTGAAGGCGCTGCTTTCCTGTATCTTTTTACCGTTTTCGTAGAGTGACCATACCATTTCATAACCGGTCAACGGTTCAAAATAGTTCTTGTTGAAAACTTCGATTTGTCCTTTAGACATGTCAACGGCTTTCACACCGATGTATTGGTAAACCTTCTTCACCTCGTTGTATTGGGGTTTCGGGCTGAGGTCCGGGAACATGATACCGTTCATACAGAACATACCGTCGTTCGGCTTGTCGCCAAAGTCGCCACCGTATGCAAAGTAACGGTCACCCGTCTGAGGATCGTAGTTGTACATAGCCTGATCCACCCAGTCCCAGATGGCGCCACCGCAGAAGAAGTTGGTCGACTCAATCGCCTCCCAGTAATCAATCAGGTTACCCACGGCGTTACCCATGGAGGTTAGTACATTTCTGTACTCTAAATTGCGTATTCCGAGATGTGGAACGGATATTTCATCTTGTATTTGCCCTTTACGGCTTCGCGTACCCAGCCAATAGATGGATACTGGTTCGAGCCCATGTCCACGATGCTGTTGTTACGTTCGTACTGAACGGGACGGCTGGCATCGAAAGCCTTGATGGCATTGTAGGCGGTTACGAAGTTCTTTCCCGGACCGGCCTCGTTACCGAGTGACCAGATTACGATAGACGGGAAGTTTACGTGTGCATGAACCATTTCCAGGTTACGGGCAACGTGTGCGTTCTCCCACTCTTTGGGGTGAGACAGCGATGCGTCGCCATAGTAGTACTGGTGGCTCTCGATATTGGCTTCGTCCTCCTGGTAAATACCGTATTTGTCGCAGAGGAAGTACCAGTAGGGAGCAGGAGGGTAGTGTGAGTTACGCACATGGTTGATGTTGCCTTGTTTCATCAACATCACTTCTTTCTCCATTTGTTCGCGGCTAATGGCGTGTCCCTGTGACGGATTCGTTTCGTGACGGTTTACACCTTTCAGTTTGACCGGTTTGCCGTTCACGTAGTAGTAACGTCCTGCCAGTCCGAACTCGTCTTCGCTTGCAGGCGTGTCTTTGATTTCCACTTTGCAGAAACCCAAGTAGGTTGATACGGTTTCAACAGGACGGCCTTTTTTGTCCTTCAGTTCGCCCACCAATACGTAGCGGTAAGGAGTTTCGGCTGTCCATTTCTTCGGATCTTGCACATACATGACGGCTTTGGTCTCGGCCGTTTGCTGTGCATTCACCGGCTGTACGTCCACTGTTGCCGTTACGTTGGCAACCAACTCGTTCTCGTCGGAGTAGAGTTTGCTTGCGTAGAGCGAATAAACCATTTTGTAGTTCTTGGCGGTTTTCTTGTCCAGGTTACGGATGTCGGCGTGGATGCTCAGCGAACCGTTGCGGTAGTCTTTGTCCAGGTCCGGTTTCACAACCAGGTCGCGCACCTGCACTTTAGGGGTTGCATGCAGCGCAACGGTACGGAAGATACCCGGCAAGCGGTACATGTCCTGTGATTCCAGGAACGATCCGTCCGAGTTACGGTACACCTCTACGGCAACCGTATTCTTGCCTTTTTGCAAGTATTTGGTAATGTCAAATTCGGCTGTGTTACGCGAGTTTTTCGAGAAACCGACGTATTTGCCGTTGATCCATAAGTAGAAGAACGAGTCTACACCGTCAAAGTTGATGAATACTTCGCGGCCGTCCCAGTCTGAGGGGATCTCGAAATCGCGACGGTAAGAACCGACTTCGTTACGGTCTTTGTAGGTTGTCCAGTCTTTGGCGGGTTCGCGCATTACGCCTCCACGCCAGTCGTCTACCTTCACGCTATGCTGGAAAATCACCTTTTGGTTTACGTAAATAGGCGTTCCGTATTTGCGGCTTCCGTCTTTCTGGATGCCTACAATGTTCCAGTTGGAAGGTACTTTGATGTCGTCCCAACCCGAAACGTCGAACGAGGGATCAAAGAAGTTCTTCGGGCGCTTGTCGGGCGTGTTTACCCAGTTGAACTTCCAGGTGCCGTCCAGCGATTTCCAGTATTTACTGTTTTCGGGAAGCACCTTACGGGCACTCTCCACATCTCCGAAAGAGAAGAAGTAGGCGCGTGGCTGCTCTTTGTTTAATGCCTGCAACTCGGGCGACTCCCACTCTTTCCCCGTGGGTGCTTCGGTTGCGGCGTAATTAAATCCCGGTACCGGCTGGCGGTCTGCCATCATCTGTAACGAACAACAGCAGAGGATTAAACTCAGTGTGAATTTACGCATGTTATGAATTGTTAGGTATTAATGAATATTCATTCAAACGGGCATGCCGAATGCCGCATTTGGAGCAAATATAGCTATTTTATTCCAAATACGCGCGCATGTGGCCGAAGAAATGTATAAAATAGTTCCTATTTTTTGATAAAACAGCCCAAATGGAAAGAGCGTCCTTTTTTGTTGAGTGATCCTACCCGGTAGAAACCGCTGGCCAGGTGGCCGATGGGCAATTCCGTCCGGTAAGACTGTGCGCAGACCGTTTGCCCCGTCATGTCGGTAACAATCACTTTGTCGGCCTCGCCGGCAGGCAGGCTGACCGTCTTCCCGTTGTTGGGCAACAGACGGGTGTCTGCCGTCGGGCGGATGGGCGGTGTGCTGGTTACCGGCAGGCTTTCGTTGCCAAAACGGTTCATGGCCGTTACGGCATAATAGGCATGGCGGTTTTCGGGCGTCCAGGCCGGCAATTCGCAGTTGGCCTGTTGCAGGTTGGCCCGTATCAGGTTGGCGGCGTCTTCTGTGTCCACCGGATAGCGGTCCGACCGGTAAACGTTGTAACGGATTCCGCGTTTGTCGGACGTTGTGGCGGGTGTCCACTCCAGCGTTATGCGTCCTGTGGACGGTATGCGCCGCAGGTCGGTCGGTGTTTCCGGTATGCTGCTGTCTTCCCAGGTCAGGGCGGGTGTCAATGCCGGGCGGGTGTAGAACCGTTGCGTGTAGCGGTAGAGTCCTTTCAGGTTGTCTGTAAAGAAACGGCTGCGGAAAAAAGCCTGCCCTCCGGCGCCGATGGTGCGTAGAAATTCCATTTCTTGCGTGATGGTGCTGAGCGGCCAGTCTTTTTCCTTCGGCGACAGGAAATAAATGCCCAGTCCGGGCACGATGGGGCGTCCTTCCGCTTGTTCGGTCCAGTCCAGGGCAAAGGGGTAGAAGTGGTCTCCCCGGAAGTACATCATCGGGAACAGCATGTCCATCAGTCCGTTTCGGAGCCATCCTTGTGCATCTTGCGATACGGCGTGATAGGCATTCCATCCGCGCGAGCTGTACCGGCTCAGGTCTTCGGCCTTGCCTACCGGTGCGCAACTCATCTTTACCCACGGCTTCAGTGTTTTCACAGTCCGGTGTATGCGGGTGACGCAACGGGTCACGTTGTTCCTGCGCCATTCGGCCTTGTTCTGTCTCCGCCCGTAGCGGTTGTACGTAGTGCGGTCATTAAAGGGGATCTCCTTCTCGGGATAGCGGATGTAATCCAGGTGGATGCCGTCCACGTCATAGTTGGCGGCTATCTCGCCGCATAGCCGGGCCAGGTAGTCTGCCGTCTCCGGCACTCCGGGGTCCATCATCCAGCGGTCGCCCGTGCGTTGGCACAGTTCCGGGTGTTTCCGGTGAAAGGCCTGTTTGCCCAGTTGCCGGGCAACGGTCTGGCTACAAACCGGAAAGGCCACCACCCACGCATGCAGCTCCATGCCGCGGCGGTGGCTTTCTTCAACGGCAAAGGCCAGCGGGTCGTACCCCGGTGCTTTACCGGGTGTCCCGCTCAGGCAACCGTCCCACGGTTCCAGCGCCGACGGGTAAATCACCGTTCCCCGGATGCGTGTTTGCAACAGCACCGTGTTTATGCCGGCTGCCTGCAGGCGGTCCAATAGGTCGCATAATTCCTCTTTTTGCGCTTGTATGCCTGCCCGGCCGTGTGCATAGGTGGTGGGCCAGTCCAGCCCGCTCAGGGTGGTCAGCCACACGGCACGCACCTCGCGTTTGGGACTGGACGCAATGGCCCATAGCGTATTTAATAACAGGAAACACCCGAAAACGAGTGAGCGTAAGAAGGGAATATAGATCATTTAACGGAGTTTATTTCGGCAAAAGTACGTTTTTTTGCCGGATATCGAAACTTTTTCTTACATTTGCACAAACGTGTATAGACAATGAAGCGGATACAGAAAAGTCTTTGGCTGCCGGCTTTGCTCTTTATATATGCAACGGCATTGTTTGTGTATTACCTGGTGTGGGGCGGCGTCAGTCTTGATTTGCGTACAGCCGGTATCATGGGCGTTACCTATTTGCTGGTGGCAACGGTGTGGTTCCTGAACCGGCGTCGGGAAAAGGACACGAAGAAACAAAAACAGAAATAACCCTTAATACAAAAAGGATATGAAGAAATGGCTCATAAGTATGTTGCTGCTATTGGCGGTAACGGGCGCAAAAGCACAATTTGAGAGTGGAACAAAATATGTAGGAGCATCGCTCTCCGGTCTGGGGATGTCGTATAGCACCAATGAGAAGTTCCGGATGGGGCTGGACCTGGAAGGCGGTATGTTTATTGCCGACGGTTTTTTGCTGAAGGCCAATGTGGGCTTTGAGCATACGCGGTTGACTGACGACGTGCGTGTGGGTCTGACGGGACGTTATTATTTCTTGCAGAATGGTATTTTCATGGGGGCGGGTGCCGAGTACAACCACTTCACCAAAAGCCGTAACGACCTGATGATTCCGGTAGAGGTGGGATATGCTTTCTACCTGAACCGTTACATCACCATCGAGCCTTCCGTCTATTATAAGATGAGTTTGCACGACTTCAGCGACAACAGTACCGTAGGCCTACGCATCGGACTGGGCTATTATTTCTAGTACCCGTTGCTGTAAGCGTAATTATACAACAAGTTCAACAGGCGTCCGGAATTTTCGTTACAGGAAGTTCCGGACGCCTGTTTGTTGCCACCGGCTTCCGTGAACGTCTCAACGTCCTGCCCTGTTTGTTTCATCCGATAGGGCATGTCGTGAATCCGTGTATAACGGTCAAATAGGCTGATGTTGTGGTTTCGGAATAAAAAAGATAAAAATAAGGTGTTCGAAAATCGGTTATTTGTACGGAAAACAGTAGATTTGCACAAAAAAACAAAAACAGTGTTTTAATAACGATAAAAAAGAACTAAACCATGAAGCGCTTATTGTCTTTTCTGTTGGTGTGGGTCGGTTTCTTTTCTTTGTCCGCACAAAATGTGGACGACATTTTTACCTTTGCACCCGATGGTACCATTCAGGACAAGCCTGTTTATTATAACGAGGAAGAGTTTTCTTGGGATGAGTCATTCGGATTGAAGAATTTTTCCACGATGACCTTTCACACGAAAGATAAAACGCCTTATACCGTCAAGCTGCGTCAGTACAGGGGAGAGACTTCCATCCATGCATTCAATACAATCGATGTTCTGTACAAGGGTATCCCGATCTATTCCGCAAAAAATGAAGATTTATGGACGGATGCGAAATCGACCAGCGGGAATGCCCGCCAGTACGAGGTTATCTCGCTCACCAATACGGCCTCTGCTATTTTGTTTTTTGGTTGGCCCTATGGTGGCGATCCTC
>CABSGW010000120.1 GCA_902477365.1 uncultured Prevotellaceae bacterium | reverse complement strand
TGAGTGCGATACACACTCCATACATATTTCTTTGTACACTATCCCGTCCATGCACATGGGGCGACAGCGATACAATTAATTTCTTTGCCATAATCTTTCTCTTTTATTTTGCATTACGAGCCCGGATGAGGGCCATTACAGTAGTCTTACCCATACGGATATTATCCAACATCGGGCGTGTGGAAGGACAAGTAAACTGGCACGACCCGCATTCGATGCATGACGTGATGTCGTTCTCTTCCGCCAACTCCCAGTTACGCAACGCGGAAGCCGTAGCCAACAAATAGGGCTCGAGCCCCATTGGACAGGCACTGACGCATTTGGCGCAACGGATGCAGGGCTGCGGTTCCGCACGGCGGGATTCCCTTTCACTCATGAGCAAAAGACCGGAAGAACCTTTGCATACCGGAACGTCGAGGTTCATCAGCGCCTTTCCCATCATCGGGCCACCGCCGATTACTTTTCCTGTATTTTCCGGCAAGCCACCGCATTCCTCGATGAGTTGGTTCATCGGCGTACCGATACGGGCCAACAGGTTGGAGGGGTTTTGCACTTCCTTGCCGGTCACGGTGATGACACGTTCAAACAAAGGCTTGTTCTTCATCACCGCCTCGTAGATGGCAAAAACCGTACCTACATTTTGCACCACTGCTCCTACGTTAATGGGCAATGCTGGCGGTGCCGGGACTTCACGTCCGGTAACAGCGGCAATCAACTGCTTTTCTCCTCCCTGAGGGTATTTCACTTGCAAAGGCACGATCTCAATATGCGAATAAGCTTTCGCTTTCTCCGTCAGAAGGGCGATAGCGTCCGGTTTGTTGTTCTCGATGCCGATATAACCTTTGTCCACACCTACCGCCTTCATGATCAAATCCACTCCCACCAGGATTTCGTCCGGCTTTTCCAACAGCAACCGATGGTCTGCTGTCAAGTAAGGCTCGCACTCCACGGCGTTGATGATAACGCATTCGGCTTTTGTCCCTTTGGGGGGAGTCAGTTTCACATGGCAGGGGAATGTGGCACCGCCCATACCGACAATACCGGCCTCTTTCACCTTGTTCACGATGTCTTCGGCCGTCAACTCCGGCCTTTGGGCCAATGTCACCAAATCGGGGGTCCGATCGATCGTCTCGACCCATTCATCCCCTTCCACGTCTACAAAGATGGCCGGACGACGGTAGCCGCTGGCATCGACAATCGCATCTATCTTGCTCACTTTTCCGGACACGGAGGAGTGGACGGGAACCGACACGAAACCGTCTGCCTCGGCCAACATCATGCCTACTTTCACTTCATCTCCTTTGGCTATGACCGGTTTGGCCGGTGCGCCAATATGCTGATAAAGCGAAAAGACAGCTTGTTTGGGCAGTCCGGCCCGGCGGATGGGAGAAGTGGCGGAAAGTTTGTTTTCAGATGGATGAACTCCACCTATCTTAAACGTTTTCACGATATTCTTTTTTAATTTGACAATCCTATGAATTATGCTTCTTTCTTTTCTTCCGATGTAACGGTGGTTACAGGCTGTGCTGCGGGAGCGGATACCGGTCGTGCCACCGGCTCGGCTGGTTTCGGGGCTGCTGTTGCAGCCGGTTTCTCCACTTTCGGCTTACGCGGCGGGAAGTTGATGGCATGGATGGCTCCTTTCGGGCAAGCTTCCTCACACTTTCGGCACAACTTGCACTTTTCCGGGTCGATATAGGCCAAATTGTTGTTGAGAGTGATGGCCTCGAACGGACAGGTCTTCACGCACTTGCCGCAACCGATACAGGAAGCCTTGCAAACTTTGTTAGCCACAGCGCCCTTGTCGCGATTCACGCACATCACGACCATCCGGCGGTTTTTCGGTCCTTTCGGCCGGAGCTCGATGACTCTTCGCGGACAGGTCTTGACGCAGGCACCACAAGCCGTACAGCGTTCTTCGTCCACCTCGGGCAACCCTGTTTCCGGATTGATGGACAACGCACCGAACTGGCATGCCGCCACACAATCGCCGCCTCCCAAGCAACCGAATGCACACGCTGTCTCCCCTGTGCCCGCTAACAGTTGCACGCGGCAACTACGCACGCCGTCGTAATCCACCACACGCGGACGGTTGGCACAAGTCCCGTTGCAACGCACAACGGCGACTTTCGGGGTACTGGCCGTAGCCGCAAGCCCCAAAATTCCGGCTACTTTTTCCATAACCGGTTGTCCGCCTACGGGGCATAACTTGCCTTCGAGCGAACCGCCGTCCGCCGCTTTCACGCAAGCAGCGGCAAAACCGGCACATCCCGGATAACCGCATCCGCCACAATTGGCTTGCGGCAAGACTTCGGCCACCTGTCCGATGCGTTCATCCTCTACGACAGCAAACTTCTTGGATGCCGCATACAGCATGATGGATGCCACCAGCCCTACGAGTCCCAGAATGATTACTGCAATCAAAATCACGTTCATAACAATGTTTATTTTATGTGTTTAATGGTAAATGAAAATTTTCTTGTCAACCTGTTTTTGTTGAGGTAGAGCACACCGTAATAGACAGCCAGGCTCGCCAATGCCATCAGGGCTGCCAATGGCTCATCGGTCGTGACTTGCAAAGTAGCAAGCAAGACAGCCATCAATAGCAACAACGGCGCACCGTAAGCCCAAAACACGGCTGTCAGTCCCATTTCCACGCTTCCGGTCAGGAGTACTTCCTCTCCTACCCGGTAAGAAAATGCTTCGGAGCTGACAATATCGACCAGCTTCTCTTTGCTTTCCGATGAATTACACATTTTTTTAGCTACACAAGATGAACACGCGGAAGCTTGGGTTATCTGCACACAGATGTGTTTTCCTTTCACGCTTTTCACGGTACCTCGATGTATGATCATTTGGGCCATTTTGTAAACTCGATATTGCAAATCGCCGCAAATGTAGCATTAATTTAGTAACTAATAGTAGGTATTTAAACAGAAAATTCTCCGTATTTGTTTTTTTTAACCTATCAGGTTTTTCAGGCAATTCACCACTTCTCATATCCGGGATTCTGGGATAAGCGCGGATTCAAAGACAGCACCTTGGCTGGGATAGGAAACACCGTGGTGTAGCCTGATGACTCACCCTCCAGTTGCGGACGGTCGGTGTAAGCTTGCGTATAGGTGCCGAAACGAATCATATCCTGTCTTCTCCATCCTTCCCATACGAGCTCCAACTTACGTTCCTCCAGGATATTGTGAAGGGTAGCCGGACGAGGATACATACCAGAACGTTGCCGTACTTCGTTCAGCTCGGTTGTTCCGTCTTCCCCGTTTCTTATTTTAGCCTCGCTTTTCATCAGTAATACGTCGGCATAACGAAACAATACGATGTCGTTGTCCGACAATTTACCGTCTTTTGTGCTTTTCAGGTCTACTTCATACTTCTTCATCCGTGCACCGGCGGATTTCTCGTAAGGTTGTGCCGATACGTCCAAGCGTATGGCCCACGGTAGATACTCCAGGGTACTTCCGTCATCCAGTTTCACCGGGTTGCCATTTGGGTCCAAAACCGTTCCGGCAAAGAAACTGTCTTCGAAGCGATGGTCTACCGAATCAGTATCGTAACCGAATGTACGTAAAGTTTCAACCGTAGCACTGGTTCCATTCTCTCCACTCAGTCCGTAAGCCTTTCCATGGTTGTAATGGCGGGAACGGAATAAATATTGCATTTGGTTTTGCAAGGCATGTTTATCCATCGGTATCGTAAATATATTTTCTTCCGAAGGCTCGTTATAGACCACGAAATTATCAGCCATGCGCGAGGATAATTGGTATCCCATACCCCGTATCGAATCGCAATACGCTTGTACGGCCTGCCATGCGTTCAGTGTTTGGGCGCCAATTTTCACTCGATATGTTTTTCCGCTGGGACGGCTTCCGTCCGTCCAGTCGTTATCCGTGTAAATCTCTACATTCAGGAATAGCTTGGCCAACAGGAAACAGGCTACCGGACGGGTCATCCGACCATAATATTCACCTTTTTGATTGCTGTGCGCTTCATTCAGATAAGGTAATGCCGCCTGCAATTCGTTTACGATAAACTTGAATACGTCCTCACGTTCGCTTTGGTTGACATCTTTCATGGGGGTGGACGAAGATAATACCAAAGGTACACGCCCGAACATATCTAACAAATAATAGTAGTACATCGCCCGAAAGGCTCTGACTTCTGCCACATAATTTTTCAATTCTGCAGGAGCATCCTTACGGTTCTGCAGTTCCGTCAGACGTTCTATCGACTTATTGCTAAGCACAATCACTTTGTATAGATACTCCCACGAAGCTGCTATCACGTCATTATTGACTCCCCAATCGTGCAGGAACAGTCCTTGCCAAAGTCCGCCGTCGTACCAGTCTCCTCCACGGGTCGGCAACAAGGCTTCATCTGTGGTCAGTGTGTTCAAGTCATATACGCCTCGACAGGTTCCCTGCAACCCTTGACTGTCTTCGTATCCGCCCACATAGTTATAGAGGGTAGCTACAGTGTTCAGATATATATTGGCTGGCGTGTCATAAGCGTCCTCTTCGGGTAACTGGTCTCGCGGGGCTTCATCTAAGAATCCTACACAACCATAACAGCAAATAAGGGTATATCCCGCCCATAAAATCCACTTTTTCATGTCGTCATGCTTTAAAATTGAATAGTTAATCCCAAGGTATAAGAACGATATACCGGATAGTTCCGTTTGTCGTCCACTCCGAGTGTGGCATCTACAATATAACTGTTGATCATAGGAGTCAATCCGGAATAGGCTGTAATGGTAGCCAGATTGTTTACCGAAGCCGATAAACGCAGATGCTGCACGTATTTACCCCATTTCTTCAACGGGATATTCCAACCGATAGTCAAATAATCAAAATTCACGTAGTTTCCATTTTCGAGCCAGTAATCTGTAGCAGTCTGATCGTAAATGTTACGTTGGGGAGCGGCTGCCATTACGTTGTAATCGGGAAAACTTCCCATATTCATATAAGCCAGGGCCGTTCCATTATAAATTTTATGTCCGAAAGCACCATTGATTTGCAACGATACGTCCACATTCTTATAACGGAAGCTGATGTTGGAACCCAATAGAGTCTTGGGAGTGGCCTGTCCGGCTACGTAACGGTCTCCTCCGTCTTCCAAGTCCACACCTCCCCCGTCAAGGTCGGCTATCTCGTATGCGTATGTCCCGTCTTCGCGTTGAATGAGTCCTGTGCAATGAGGTAGATAAAAGACCCCCAAAGGTTGCCCCACGATTTGGTATACGATGTGATTGTATCCACCATGAAAGCCTGCACCAGTTAAGTCGGCAATCGGTGTATATTGTGGAGCCGACATATATTCTCCATTATACATTCCGCTCAGAGAAAGTAGCTTATTACGTTGGAATGTTACATTGACGTTGACGTTCAGTTCCATGTCTTTTTTACGCAAAGGAGTGAAGCCGAATCCTAATTCCACTCCGCTGTTACGCATGGATCCCAGATTGGCCAGCAATTTATTATAGGCAAAGGGCGGTACGCTTACATCATATTGATACAGCATGTCGTCCGTGACGGAATGGTAATAATCAAATGTGAAAATAGCCCGTTCGTCCCAAAAAGCAGCATCCAGTCCAACGTTCATCGTACGTTTTACCTCCCAACGCAAGTCAGGATTGGCATTGCGTATCAACCCCATCGTCACCGTTGGGTCACCGCCAGAGGATACTACGCCATTGGGCTTCACCAATTGGAGGGAATTGTAAGAATCAATGGCATCCTGATTTCCTGAATATCCATACCCGAATCTGAGTTTCAGATTGTTCAGCCAGTAGAAAGACTTCATGAAATTTTCCTCACTCAGAATCCAGGCCGCGGAAAGCGATGGGAAAAAGCCCCAACGATGGTTGCGTCCTACCTTGGATGAAGCATCGGTACGCATGTTTACGGTAGCCACATAACGATCGTCATACACGTAATTGACACGTCCTAAAAAAGATGCCAGACGAGGATTCTCATAATAAGAGCCCGTCCCCTCCCATAGTCTTACGGCTCCGGCCTGTAGGTTGTGAAAACCAAACTTATCGGTTGTAAAATTCGTGACAGTCGTATGGAAGCCGGACATAACACGTTGTTGCGCTTCTCCCAACAGGAGGGCGTCCAGTTTATGTTTTCCAAAAGCTCGATTGAAGTTCAACATCACGTTTCCCAGCACATCTTCCACCTTCTGTTCGCCTCGATAAGCTTGTCCATGTGCCCATACGGTAGTAGGAAGATATTGTCCGTTATCTATGACATTGTACAAGTAAGATCCGAAGGCGGAAAGTACCAAATGGGGGGTTAGGACCAGCTCCATTTTCAGATGGGCATTAAAATGTGCATTCGATTCTTCGTCGCTTACTTCCATCCAGGCCAAAGGGTTGGTAATCCAACTGGCAGTTGTCACTTGATCCCAACCGCCCGTCGCGTTCTTATGGGCCGGAAAAGTAGGATTGAAAGCTGCGGCTGAATAAAATGTTTTTTGTGTATCTACCAAATTGTTGCTCTTACGTACCGCCCCCATTACCCCCAAGTCGAAACGCAGGCGGTCATTGAACGCCCGTTGCGTAATGTCTATCTTGGCCATGTAATTCCGGTAGTCCGAACTTTTCACTACGTCTTTTCGATCCAAAAGTGCCAGAGAAGCACGATAATAAGAGGATTCCGTACCACCTCCAAAAGCTACATGATGATTTTGTACCCATCCCATACGCGTAATTTCCTCTGGAAAATTCGTGTCATAACCTAAATCTAAAATAGATATACCGCGTTCGTGTGCCACGTTCCTGAAAGCATCTCCGGAAAGCATTTTCATGTTTTTATAAATAGACTCGACACTGAAATTTCCGTCGTAACTCAAACTGAAACTTCCGCTGTGCCCTTGTTTGGTACTTACTTTTATGACACCCGAAGCACCTCGTGCGCCATATTGAGCCGTTTCTGAAGCATCTTTGAGGATCGTGAAACTTTCGATGTCGGCTGGAAAAATCATACTTAACGTACTCAAATCAGCAAACACGCCATCGATGATTACCAAAGGGTCATTACCTCCGGTAAGGGATGTTGTACCCCTGACACGTACGGAGTTGAGCATGGCCTCCCTTCCTGGTAACATGCTGACACCGGCTACTTGTCCGTTAATAGAGTTCAAAGGGTTGGAAATCATACCTTTGTTCATTCTCTTTTCAGAAATCTGATCTACGGAACCGGCTACGGTTCTTCGGTCTCCTGTAGCATAGCCGATTTGCAGTATGTCTCCTCTCATTAATGAATCAGACAACATCCAGGGAATGGAATCCGGCAGAATCACTTTGTTCTGTGCTGCGAGAGGATATATATGGCATAATGCCAAAGACAAGGGTAATCCCATTCGCCCCAACCATAAAAATGTCCCTTTTTTCATAAGCAAAGAGATTTAAGAGTAAACGTTGGTACACTTTGAGTATTTACATAGGCAAATATACAGAAAATCCTTTAGATAAGCTCACTTTCAAAGGGAGAAAAATAAAGGAAAAAATAGAAGATAGACTCTTATATTTCTGTTCTCTAAGCATCAGATATTACAAAGCTAAATAAAAAGAGACATCGTTACCGATGCCTCCTCTGAATAAAACAACATTGAAGTGTTATTTTTTCTTATATCCACATTTCGGACATACTCCCTCTTTGTTTAAGGTAATACCGCATAATGGAC
>CABSGW010000119.1 GCA_902477365.1 uncultured Prevotellaceae bacterium | reverse complement strand
GATGAAAATAGTAGCTTTTAATGGTAGCCCACGCAAAGGGGGCAATACCGAGATGTTGATAAAAGAAGTGTTTAAACCCATTGAAGAAGCTGGGATTGAAACAGAGATTGTACAGTTGGGCGGAAAACTGCTCCGCGGATGTGCGTCATGTTACACCTGCTTTAAAACAAAGGATGGGCAATGCGCTATCAAAACCGACGGAATGAACGAGTTTATCCGCAAAGCACAGGGAGCCGACGGCATTATTCTGGCATCGCCAACCTATTACGGTAGCGTAAGTGCCGAAATGAAAGCCTTTATGGACCGACTGGGACTGACAACCATTGGCCAAGGGCGTACCCTGACACGCAAAGTGGGTGCCGCCGTCATCAGCGTACGCCGGGGAGGAGCTGTTACGGTTTACGACGAATTAAACCGATTTATGCTGGGAAGCGGCATGATTGTGCCTGGCTCCACTTACTGGAATTTCGGTATCGGCGAAATGCCAGGCGAAGTGTACGATGATGCCGAGGGACTGCGCAACATGAAGGACTTGGGCGTTCAACTGGCCTGGTTACTGAAGGCCGTTAAACAGGCCGAATAAGGATTATTCACTACAAAGCCGAAAGGTGGTATCGTTTGGTTTACATCGGAACAAACAATACCACCTTTCAACTTTTTTCGAACTAAAATCGTTTTCCGTAAAATATCCAGACGGCTCAATCGTCTACCTATGTGAGAAGAACAAGTAAACATGGAAATAAAACTTTTTACATACAGCTGTATCGGTTGCGGCGAATGTGTAGCACATTGCCGAAGAGGTGTTTTAAAAATGATTGATAACGGAGAGTGCCGTTTTGTCAATATTGCAGCAGCATCCCAATGCGTTGGATGCAAGCACTGTGAAAAGAGCTGTCCCGCCAATGCTATCCAAATCATAAATCCACCAACAAGAAATCATATAACACGTCGAACAATGAAAAAAACAGGAAAAATCATTTTTTGTACCGTTGCAGGCATCGCCATCATGGCACTACTGGTAGCCGCCATCATGTGGCTATGGAACCTGCTTATTCCGGCCATTACGGGCTGGGCATGCATCACCTTTTGGCAAGCCTTGGGACTGGCCGTCTTGTTCCGCTTATTAACCGGACACTTGGGACATCCAATGCAAGCCCGCCAAAAACGCAGGCATCTGCATAAGATGCGGAATATGCCTTTTGAAGAAAGAAAACGGTTCATCCGGGAACAACTATGGAAGCTGAGTAACGAAGATAGCGACAATGAAAAATAACGTAGCCGATATATTCAAATCATATCGACGAAAGTTACTTGCTTTCATCCGCGACAAAGTGTCGGAAGAAGAGGACGCTGAAGACATCCTGCAAGACGTTTTTCTACGCTTCATGCAAACGGAAGAAAACACCTCGATCCTGCAAGTATCGGGCTGGCTATACAGGGTGGCCCGAAACAGCATCATAGACCGAAGCCGCAAAAAACAGGAGGAAAGGATGCCCCTGAAGGCCTCGCAACAGGGAGACGAGGTGTTTCTGCGCGAAATAACCGAAGTACTGATAGACGAAGACCAGTCTCCCGAACAAGAATACATACGTCGGCTGGTGTGGAACGAACTGGAAACGGCCCTCGGTGAGCTGCCGGCAGAACAACGCGAAGCATTCGAAATGACCGAACTACAGGGTATGTCATTCAAAGAGCTTGCCCTGCATACCGGCACCGCAACGGAAACACTCATCTCGAGAAAGCATTATGCCGTAACCCACTTGCGCAAACGCTTAAAACACATCTACGAAACCTTGCTGGACGACGAATAATCCCACCAAAGCCAAACAAGATCAACAGCTACAAATAACCATACCCCCGTTACGGTGTCAACCAACCCTAGTGGTGATTAATCCGTAACGGGGGCATATATACAACAGAATCTGTCCGACCATCCCAACAGGCATCACGCATAAACGCCCTGCCAGAAGGCCTTTGTCATCATACTTTCAGAAAAATGCGCTGCCTGTAAAGGAAGTACAGAAATCCCCAACACGTCGCAATATAAGCCAAGCTGGCTACAACTCCATGCACACTTTCGGGAAATAGCGAAACGACGCCTCCAAACAGAGCCCCCGAGGTTTTCCAAAAATCAATAAATTCCTGTGCCAGATAAATGGTGATAGAGTTAAGACCGATAACCGTAAAAAAGAAACTTCCCCGGCGCCATTCACGCACATCAATCACATAGTAGAACAAGGAGAAAAGCAATAAGGACCAACCGGCTGCCTGACACACAAAAGAACTTGTCCATAAATTCTTATTGATAGGGAAAAACGGATTCCACAACTGGGCAAGCCCTATCAGCACAACACCGGCCAACGCCATATAAACAGCCTTCCGGCTTTCGCTCAGCCCCTCTTTCCGCCAACGCACGAACTCGCCGGCCTGAATACCCAATAAGGCAGAAGCCACAGCCGGAAGCGTAGAAAGAAGTCCTTCGGGGTCGTGTATGCCACCATGCAACACACCCGGCAACAACAGGCGGTCTACATATCCCACCAACGAACCCTCCATAGTGAAGACACCGGCGCCTGCGGCATCGGGAACGGGCACACCGACCAACAAAGCCCAATAGCCCAGCAGCAACACCGCCACAACCGCCATACGCCCTTTGCTTTGCAAACGAGTGGCCAACAGTGCCGCAAACATCCAGGCCAAACCAATACGGGCCAGCACACTGGCATAGCGTTGGTGTTCAAAATCGAACTGCAACAAGCCGTTGTAAATACACCCCAACAATACCAGTTTCAAGCCCCGTGACAGAATTTTCCGCCGGATATCAGCCTCGCTCTTACCACGCTCACGCTGTTTGGCCAGCGAAAACGGAAACGAGATGCCTGCAATGAACAGAAACAGCGGGAATATCAGATCCTCAAAGGCAAAACCATTCCACGCTTTGTGGTACATCTGCGTACCGATGGTTGCCCAAAAAGTGTCGGGGAACAACCTGCCTAAGGAACGGAAAAGGACATCTCCTCCCATAATGAAAAACATATCAAACCCACGCAACGTATCTAACGATTGCAAGCGCTTACTTGGTACAGACAATTGACTCATAAGAATAAAATTTTAATCACGAAAATCCATGGGGACCTCTCTTTGTTTTTGTTTAGGCCCGGCCGGCTCCGGATGACGGGACGGATTGCGCGCATCAAAATAGTAAATACCCAGACGGTCAAACAACTGATAGGCCTGCTCCATTCGGCGAGTAAAGTCGGTATAGTTTTTACGGTCAGGTTGTGTCCATCCCGATTCGGCTACGGCACAAATACGTGGAAACAACATAAAATCGAGACGTTGTTCCGTGTGAATACGTTCGGTCCACACATTGGCCTGAAGCCCCCGAATATATTTCAGGTCTTCTTGGGGTAATTTCCAGGAAGCCATGCCCTGATCCGGAAAGGCATACACATCTTCCAGAGGACAAAAACCATTCCACACACGCCCCCACTTGTGATCCTTGTACTGAATAAAGTCGAAATAAAGCGGTCGCCGCGGACACATCACCGTTTGATAACCTTCGGCCAACGAACGCTTCAGGCCGCCAACACGGTCGTGACGCCACCACATAATAAGCGTATTCTCTTGTGCTGGATGCAAATCGAGCAACTCATCCCACCCTACAAGCACCTTGCCCAATGCCCGAACCGAATCGGACATGCGGTTCATGAAATACCGTTCTGCCGCCTTCACATCGGCCAGTCCCTCGCGTTTGATGAGTGCCTGTACATCGGGATCGGTTTTCCAAGCCTCGATACCGAAGGAAACCTCATCGCCACCCAAATGCAAGTAAGGAGAAGGGAACAAGGCTGCAACCTCGCGCAATACATGGGTCAGGAAAACATACACGTTTTCGCGTCCAACATTGAAGGTAAAATCCGGATGATCCTTCGTGCCTCCCCCCGACAACTCCGGATAGGCCCGGTTGGCAGCCGTGGCGTGACCCGGCATGTCTATTTCCGGTATAATCTCAATGTGTCGTGCTGCAGCATAGGCCACAATCTCTGCAATGTCCTCTTGGGTGTAGAACTTCACCTCTTTGGCCTCCAAATCGCTCCAGCAACCCTGACCGCCTACGGTTGTCAGCAGCGGATAACGCTTAATCTCTATACGCCAACCGGGCTCATCGGTCAAGTGCCAGTGCAGCTTATTCAACTTGTAATAAGCCATAATATCCAGAATCTGCTTCACCTTCGCTTTTCCGAAAAAATGGCGCGATTCGTCCAACATGATTCCACGCCAACCGTAACGGGGAGCATCTTCCGTAATCCCTGTGCGCAAAGCATTGCCGTCCAGTTGTTGCAACAGGGTCTGAATGGCATAAAACACGCCGGCCTCTCCACCACCCGTCAGCACAATTTGACGGGCGTCGGCTTCCATGCGGTAAGCCTCCTGACCCTGCAAAGTTGTATCTACACGTAACAGAATACCCCGCTTTCCTTTTTTACTTTTCTTCAAGGCTGCCTTTTTACCCCGCTTCTGCAATTCCTGTTGCAGAAAAGCGGCCTCATCGGCCAACGCCGGCATTGCATACGACACGACATCTGCGTCAAGTTGCAAAAGCATACCGGTTTCGTTAGCAACCAAAGGACAAGGAATCACCATCTGGTGTTGGGACATGGCCGGCAAAAAAGCCGATCCCACAAGAAAAAGTAATGAGGCTATTTTTTTTACCATAACAATTATTTATTTCAAAATTAACAAGCTGTACAGATGAACAACATGCAGGCAAACAGCAAAACACCCGTCCAACAAACAGCAATGACGCCTACCGGTATCCAGCTGTAACTGGAAGAAGAACCACAATTGACAGTCCGCCCCACAACGGAAGCCGCATCCTTTCAACAGAAACAAGACATGACAACCCGTTGCATATTCATGTATGCAAATATAAGGATAAAAGCTGAAAGATTGTATCGGAAGTGCAAAGAATACTACATCAAAACGCCACAGAGCTTACCGGGACGAAACAGCATAAAACACATATCGGACGGAGTAGTAACATAGTTCCTACACGCAATACACCATCCAGCACTCCAATCAAAAGATGCGAAATGTACCAGACAAACTTTCTGCATTGTACCCCCGAGATGGGCATCTCGTTGAAACAACCCCATAGGGACGATGAAACGAACTGGGCATCTCGTTTCACACAGATACAATATAAAGGGAAATAATCATCAGTTTTTGACAAGACACATCGGTCTTATCGGGAAAAAACAGAGGCGTACTTCCAACCGGAAATACGCCTCCACAAATTGTGTACTTATATTGCTTAATAGCTTAATGCATCAATTGTGTTGTAAACAATACCCGCCAAGCCCAAAGCTACTACACCGAGTGTGCAAAGCAACAACCCGACACGTGTATAGCAATCGCTGCGGAAAGCCGGAAGCGGCGTTTCATTGGGTTTGATATACATAGCCTTGACGATGAGCAAATAGTAATACAACGATATGACGGTATTGACCAAAGCAATGAAAACCAACAGATGGAATCCGGCATTGAAAGCCGCCATAAAGATGAAGAATTTCGAGAAGAAACCGGCAAATGGAGGAATTCCGGCCAACGAGAAGAGGCTCAGGGTCATGAGGAACGCCAACTTGGGATTCGTCTGATAGAGTCCGTCATAATCGTCCATACCAATTTTTCCGGTACGTTGTTCCACTACTGTGAGAACACCAAACACGCCAAAGTTTGCAACCATGTAGACCAACAAATAGTATACCAAGGATGTCATACCTTGCGCATCGCCGCCAATCACACCCAGCATCAGGTAGCCGGCCTGCGAGATGGCTGAAAAAGCCATGAAACGCTTCAGATTCTTCTGCCGGATAGCAAAAAGGTTGGCTACGGTTATACTTAGAATGATAATCCAGAACAGGATGGTTTGCCACTCGTCAATGAGGAATCCGAAAACCTTCACCAAAATGGTCAGGAGTACAAAACCTGCTGCTCCCTTGGAGATCACACTCAGGTATCCGGTTACTACCGTGGGCGCACCCTCGTACACATCGGCTGTCCAAAGATGGAAAGGCACAAGAGAAATCTTAAATGCCATACCGGTGAACACAAAGACCAAAGCTACCAATTGCAACATATCGCCCTGTAACAGCTGGATGCCCAAACCGTCAAAATAGAGCGTCTGGGCGGCACCATAGAGCAACGATATACCATACAGCAACAGACCGCTGGAGAACAATGCCAACAAAATGTATTTGGCACCGGCCTCAGCCGAATCGTGCCGACATTTATCGAATGCAACCAATGCTGTCATAGGCACAGAAGCAAGTTCCAGTCCGATAAAGAACATCAGGAAGTGACCGGACGAGATCATCAGGTACATACCTAACAGCGTAGACAGCGTCAACAGGTAAAACTCGCCTTGTTTTACGGCATTTTCGGGACGCTTCAACCAGCTGTGTGCCAGCAGGAACACGATGAGTGTACCAATGCTCAAGGTGGTTTTCACGACAGACATCATCGGCGTATAGAGATACATGCCGCCAAAGGCAGATGCATCGGTATCGGCCGGAACAAAGTTGAACACGGTATGCAGCGCCAACAAAACAACAGGAAGGGCAGTATTGAGTGTTCCTTTTCCTGACTTTTTATCGGGGCACATAAAGAGGTCGGCCACAAAAAGGACGACAATGACCAAGAGCAACGACAGCTCTTCGCGCATATATAGGAATTGTGAATAATCCATTGTTTTTGCTTGAAATTAAAGATTAAAGAAACGGATTACATTGAGACACTGCCGTACCGATATGGGATACAATCGGATCGACGCTACCACTAATCATTGTGCTAACCCAGAACGGTGCCATACCTAAACCGGCTACAGCCAAGATCAGACAAATCACCGAGAAACGCTCGTCCCATGTTGCATCGGTCAACTCCAAATGGTGCTTGTTGGTACAGGTTCCATACAGGATTTTACCAACCAAACGCAAAATGTAGACAGCGGTAATCACAATACTGGTACAAGCTGCAATGGTCCAGAAACGATGGAACGTATCAGCATGCTGGAACGAACCTACAAAAATGGTCATCTCAGCAATGAAGCCGCTCAAACCTGGAAGACCCAAGTTTGCCAAACCGGCTATCACATAGCAAACCGAGAGGAAAGGCATAATACGCATCAACCCGTTCAGTTCGCGCACGTCACGCGTGTGGGTACGTCCATAAATCATACCGATCAAGGCAAAGAACAGGGCTGTCATCAAACCATGACTTAACATCTGGAGCACAGCACCGGTACAAGCCGTGGTATTCATCATCAGGATGGCAAACAATACCAAGCCACAGTGAGATACAGAAGAATAAGCGTTGATATACTTCAGGTCGGTTTGTACGCAGGCACTGAACGCACCATAAACAACCGAGATTCCGGTAAGGATCAAGAAGATCCATCCCAACTCATTGGCAGCCTCAGGCATCAGGTACATAGCAATACGGAAACAACCGTAACCTCCCAACTTCATCAACACACCGGCATGGAGCATTGAAACGGCCGTAGGAGCCGAGGCGTGACCGTCGGGACTCCACGTATGGAACGGGAACAAAGCCCCCAAGACACCAAAGCCCAAGAATGTGAGCGGAAACCAGATGCACTGCTGTTCAAGCGAGATGTTATGCAAACCGGCAATTTCCATGATATTCATCGTTGTGCCACCGGCGCCAAAATAAATTCCAAGGCTCGAGCAATCCCCGGTTAT
>CABSGW010000118.1 GCA_902477365.1 uncultured Prevotellaceae bacterium | reverse complement strand
GTCATACGGCTGCTCACAGCCAGTGCCGTGCGTTTGTGGGGTGTGTATTGGTCGGGATTGTCAAGTGCGGAAGAACCTTGCGCCGAATCGTTGGAGGCGAAAACCCCGTTCACGCAAAATCTGGCCACCGCATCACTAATCTCGGGATCGTCAAAAGGGATATTCACATATCTGTCAGATGTTTTCGGATAGGACGTATAGGTGCAAGCTCCCACTTGTGCGGCCCACGAAAAGAAACCAAGATTTGAAGACCCGTTCGGCAATGTAATATCCGCATATCCCGCATAGCTGATAGTCGGAGCAGGAGGATAAACGCCTGGAAGCATCGTGCTCTTGTAATATACCGCGTTGTCTGTCACATAACCGCCGATCCCGTTTCTTTCGTAAGAGGTCAGGCTTCCTGAAAAATGTTTTGCAGCACGCGCAAGGGCCGTTTCAACAACGCCGTCCACCACATTGCCATCATCATCTACGATTCCCAACCTCAATCTTGTTCCTTCGATGAATCCTTTTTCACCATCCAAGACAAGGTAAGGTTGCCCGTCCTTATTCTCCGCCCGGGAACGCATCACACTGTCCTTGTATAAGAAACCGGCTATGTCAGCCCCGTCTATGAGCGCCGTGCTGATGGCGGTGAACATCTCCATATTGGCAGGTATCCAATAAGCACCGTCCTCGTCTGAAGACGGATCTACACCTTTCAGTATCGCACCAAATTCCTTCACCATATAGACTCTCGACGCTCCCTCTGCCGTTGTCCATACGCAATCACGCCTGTCTTTTGTAAACAGATAAGTCTCTTCGGGGCTGTATTTCCCCCTGTTGTAAGGGTATGAGCCAGACGCTACATTTTGTCCGTCATCAATACTTGTGACTGTAAGGGATGCCAGCCCACTTTCAGGATTGCTTATGGACGTTCCGGATTTGTGTAAGGAGACTACCAGTAATTGATACTCGTCACTGGCCTGCACGGTGATTTGCGACCTGCCGCTCACCCTTGATAGCTCCGTATAGTTTTTCCCGTCAACTGTACCCCATAGGACCAATATTCCGCCATCCCATTTTACTCCATTCTTGCGCGATGTTACCGTTGTGGCAGTTATGGGGCGGTTGCCAAGCGAGTCGCGTCCGAAGTTGGTTACAGGGGCTGTAAGGGTGTATGCCACGCCGTCTAAGCCGTCTTTCCCGTCCTCTCCGTTTCGCAGTACGGGTACCGTTTCTGTATCATAACCTACTCCACCTACTCCCATCACGGAAACCTCGATGCTTTGTTGGGGCTTCAGTGTATTCAGATCAAGAGTCAACTCATTGATGATTTCCCCCTTCTGGACACCGTCTACCTTGTAGACACACAATCCGCCACCCGAACCCGACAGATACTTTCCATTTTCTATACGCCACACGTGTAGCCGGAGCTGGCCCGGTGAATACGTACCATCCTCTTTCAGCAGAACGGCGTTCGGTATGGCTTCCACTCCGTAAATGGTAGGCACCTCTCCGTCAGCTCCGGCACGCAACGCACCCACACACATCCTCAATGTATTTATGGGATATACTGTACCGCCGTCGCTTTTGGCTTTTACGGAAAGGTTGATACACATTACATTCGTATCGTCAAACTTGAATCCTCTGAGCAATTTAAGACGTACCACACCGATCGCAATGCCTCCAGGGCCTCCGGTCGGATTTCTCGCGGCTTCCACCTCATATAAATCCCCCGGAATCTCTTCATCTCTTCCATTTGTTACGGAAACCACCTGCACATCAGTCACGGGCATGGGCGTGGCTCCGTAATAGGCATAGACATTAGTCCGTACAGCCACATAACCGGTTGACAAATCGGTAACAACGGCCGACCCGTCCGCATAAGCTGCTATCTGCTGGTAAGCATTGTCCAAATCCCCCGTGACGACTCCTTCCCCATCACGCACCACTTTCACGTAATATCTTTTGGTAAATACCACGTCTCCACCACAGTTCACACGCATCGTCAGGAACGCCCCTTTCAACTGTGTCACCCTCGTTATGTAAACCGTACCGCCGTCCATTTTTGCTTCCAGTCCATGCACGTCCAGTTCCACAGTGAACCGTCCCGCACCTCCGTTGTTCGAGTAAGAAAGCTGTTTGTCCCCCTTGTAGGCTTCGATGGTTGTGTACAGCACATAGCGGTTACTGCCTACCAGCCAGGTTGCCCCGTCCTGTTCGGCAAGCAGCAGTTTCTCTCTGTAAGTTTCGTCTTCCATTACGGTTGCACTCACTAATGAAGGAATAACAAGGTCACCATCCGTCACCTCCGTGGCATCGGCCGCAATATGCAGGATACCCTCGTAGCTGGAAAGCGAGCAGCTGTATCCGCCCAGCTCGTTTTTCATATCCTCCACCGTTTCAGGGTTCAGCTGCATGTGCGTACCAAACAGGTACGCGTTCTGCTGCATCGACCCGTAACCCTCCATCGTGACGCCGTTCAAACTCAGGCCGCTAAGATTACTTGAACGTATAGTATTCCGCTTGGTCAAATGGGGGTTCTTCGCGCAAGACCTGTTCGACTTGGTAAAGGTGCTTACGAGCAGAGGTATTCAGGAGCGATATTTCGAAGCCATCAAACGGAGAAAAAACGAATCGGAATATCCTTATCTGTTGATTAATGTATGCAATAACCCGGTTAATACCGGTAATAACCCGCTACATGCACACACAAGTACACAAAGAAAAGAAAAGGAAAATAAGCAAGAAAACTCCCTGTCGGGAGTAAAAGAAAATACCGGAAGCACCCACCGGCACAGCATGCTGTCGACCGATGAGCTACGGACTGCGCTGCTGGCCGCAACAGACTGGGCACGATGTGTGACCGAGCACGCCTACCGACAAACAGGGGTACAACTTTCTGAATATGCTGTCAGGACGGCCATATCGGACTACATCATCAAGCTGAAAGCCGAGGGAGTGCAGGTTAAACTACTAGAAGACGCAAAATCGCACTTCTCGAACTGGTTACGCATCAAATTGGAAAAACAAAAAACATATGAGCTCAAACAAACAAAAGACAATTACGAACAGAAACGGCTTGACTCGGAACGGCGAAAGTGCAGACTCATGGCCGAATTTGCCGAAGCAGACGCACGTTTCCTCGAAGAAATGGATGCCAGAAGCCAACAGCCAGGCGCTACTGGCGAAGTATCCTACCCCATCAAGGCTGGCTGCAGACTATAACCCTGATCTGCAGGGCAAGCTGGCCAAATCGTCGCTTACCCTGGCCGACCTTGCTTTACATCGGAACATACCGTCGCTGGACACCGTATGTGCCACCTATGGAGAAGATACCGCCATACGCTGGCTGAAGGTTCAGTTCGACAACCTGAATGACTATGCCGAACAAGGAAAAGGAATGACCGATAGCCAGCTTGACGAACTTTGCCACCTGGTGTTGGGAGCGTATCACAGGCTGAACCTGGCCGAGATATGTAACTTTATAGCACGCTTCAAGCTGGGAATCTACGGTCCTTTCTACGGAGCTGTAGGCCCCATGAAGATAACCTGCTCGCTGAAGGAATACATGAAGGAACGGCAAAAAGACCTGGAACGGAAGGAACGCGAGGTATGCCGCCTGAACAACAGCAAAGAGATAGCCGAACGGGCTCGGAACTGGGTATCACGCTCACGCTACCTGGAGATAAAGCAACGGGCTGAAGAGGGAGACGAGGAAGCTCAAAAACAGCTTATGCCTCCACGCATGTAAAATGCGGATTCCTAACCTCCAAAAAATGGCGTTATGACAAAAGACTTTTCTTCCATAATGGAACTGAAAGCAATCAAAGAGCAGCAAGCAAAGCTTTCAGAACTGGAAAACAGACTTGCTACCCCAGCCTTACACGATTTCACCCAAATAGCGCAACTGTATGAATGTTTCAAGGATATACTTGCGGAAAGGGACTTCCCGCCAAACATCGAAAGCGTCATTCAACGCAAAAAATTTCTGTTCATTGTCTTGTTCTTGTTTGCCCCCCGGGTATTGGCCGGAGGAAGGCTGCCAAACGGGATACGGGCAGAACTGGCAAGGGTATTCCCGAATGTCGCGCCCTGTGTCATATCAAACAACATAGCCGACGTATTGTTCATCTACCAGCAATACAAAGACTTCAGGCAAGACATTGAATATCTTTACGCTGAAATCGTCAACAGATTAAGAGACCAAGGTATCACCATTTAATTGAGCGTATTAATTAAAAAAACGACTTATGGCAAAAATCAAATACAACATCCCGTTTATTCCTGACACTGAAAAAGGAAAACCGGACGGACCCCTGAGAATACGCGTCAGAGGACACAGAGGTTCCGTTGCATTTTGTGGCGGTTACAGGGTAAACCGTGGAAAGTCCTTCATTTCTTTCCTTTCGTGCCCCAATAAACCTACCCCTTGATCCAGCATTAAGATGCTTCTGCCGGGCGTTATCCGACAGGGGCATCTTCCCATAAATTTAGATCCGCCTTGACCGATGGAATAAGGCCATTCTACGATGAAACAAAGATACAAACAACGACTTTGCAATAGCCGCACTATTTCATATTACGCTAATACCAAGCAAGTAGGCAAATCAGTCAGACTGTCTAGCACGAAATCGGCTACAACCGTGTCCGGTTGCTCTGCCTGCCACGCCTCTCCCTTCAACCATACTGTCCGGCATCCTAAAGAATGGGCCGGCACTATATCCTTTTGGTATGAATCGCCCACTACCAAAACTTCACCCGGCTGCATAGCCAATGCTTCTATTCCTAAACGGTAAATAGCAGGGGCGGGTTTTCGTATTCCGACACGAGCCGATTCTATGATTTTAGGAAAGTAAGACTTCAATCCGAAATCGCCCAATACGTTTGGGCGGAATACTTCGATGTTACCATAAAAATTTGTCACCAAAGCCATGGGATAATAAGCGGATAAAATATCCAGCACGGTGCGGTTACGGGCTATACAGCCCTCAGCATAGGCATAACAGTAATCAACAACCGCACGCGCATACGCCTCGTAGTTACAACGCAACACCCCTGTTTGCATCAGAAAATCCATCTGCAACGCCAATTTCTTTTCCAATACATCCTGAAATGTATCGCTGGAAACAATCTGAGGATTCCGTTCCAACGCCCTTTCACCCGCAACATAAGCTTGCCGGAAAAGTTCTTTGTCCACTGGTACTTGGGCTAATTGGTATCCTTCCCACAACACGTGTGACCAATGGCGTGCAGGCGTGTCCAAAGTCCCTCCATAATCAAACAAAATACCACGTATCCCTTTTAGTTTCTCTTTCATGTTTCCGTCCGTTTAGATGCATTACCTACCTTCATCAGGCCAATACCAAGTACAATCCATATCACTTCTCTCACACGCGTTAGCAAACCAGCCAATACGCCAAAAGCCGCCGGAAGAGACAATCCCGCCACAGCAATGGCAAAACCACCTTCACGCGTACCCATCTCCATAGGCATAAAGAAGAACATATTGGCAAACAGCGAGGTAAAGGCTTGTATTAAAATGCAATCGGCAAACGATACGTAGTCTGTCAATATAAGCAGAATAAAAGCCACCTCCAGACAACCAATGACGCGAGCCAGAAACTCTAAGAACAACGATAAATAAAAGGTGCGCTTGCGTTTTCGGTGCAGGTTGGCTATTTGTTCGTCAACCCGCTTGATATCTTCGGCCCTCGTCACCAAAAAATTCCCTATACGCTTGCGCAAACCTGGCACGCGGGCCAGCAAACGAAGCGTACGCACGGCCAATCCATTGCGATAGCCCTTCATAAAAAAATAAATGCCCAACGTACAAAAAGCCGTCACCCCTAACAAGAACAACCCCATCGGTGCATCGATATACGAAGCGTACAGGCAACAATAAAGCACAATGGAAAATCCCCAGAAAATGAAATGTGAGAAGATATGCATCATGGCATACAGAATGACACTGGAAGCAGCACGCGATGCGCCTACATAGGGAGTGAGTTCCAAAATGCGATAAGGTTCTCCCCCCAATACGCCTACCGGCGTTACATAGTTCAAGGCATACCCCGTAATGGTGTACTTGACTACCCGCCAAAAGGGTACACGTCCTGGTTCACCATCGTTGATGAGTACTGCCCACGACCATGCATTAATCAGGTAAATAGGTATCCAGATGAGAACCACAGCCACAAACCAACCGCCTGCATCCCGAATATTCTGCCATAATGCCGTATAGGACAGATCGAACGTACACAACATTACCACAATGGCAAGTACGCCAATAACCATAAAGACATTTCTCAATCCACCTTTCATATTTACCGTTCTTTTGTTTAATGATACACTCCGGCTTGCAAACGTCGCAAAAAGCGGCGGCACATACACTCATGACGCCAACGCATATAAACAGCCAATACTGTGAATACGGTTAGCTCTGCCACAAAATAAATCCACGGTTCATCAATCAGACAACTTACATACAACACAATAGCCCTTGTATTGAAAGTTAATATATTGGTGTATTTCATCAGCGGGAGACTACATTTGCGAAAATCCGCACGGAAAGCATCATCCTCCCCCTGTCCTTTCTGTTCGTGCAAATAACGCATCAACTGTTGGAAGGCAGGCGTCATTTGTTCTTGTCCGTAAGTATAGTTTCCATATCCCCATAAGAACAAACGCCACCAAAAGTTTCCTTTACGTGGGGTAGCATGCAACAACTCTCTTTGTCCATGATAGCTATCCAGTTCACTGCCCTCACGCCCCTTTAAGAAATAAAGGTGAATGTTGCGATAATAATCAGCAAGAGCACACTGTTTAGCGTGGCATACCAATCCGGAAAAGGCCGCAACAACCCAAATAATCCAACTCCACGTATACGATGTTCCAGGGATAAATTGAGGCATCAACCGCAAACAAATACACACATAGATGGTATAAAACCACACATCACCGGCAAAACCGTCAAGAATGCGCCCCCACCGCGTTTTTTTTCCAGTCATACGTGCCAATTGTCCATCGGCGCTATCGTAAAAGTTGGCCCACATCAGTAACAACATCCCCAATAAATTATGCCACAAATCACGGTAATAAAAGTTCAATCCGGCCGCGATTCCAAGAAAAATAGACAGCATGGTAACCGTATTGGGGTGAACTCCCCAACGTTCAAACCAGCCTGCCCACCACAGACCGACAGGACGCGTAAAATGAATGTCCAACCATTCTTCCGTATCAGCAGACTTATAAGTGGCCTCTAAACGGCTTGTTGTATTTTGCTTTTCCTTTCCCATCATTCACTCATTTAGTTAATAAACGCATTGCAATAGCCTCAGCAGCAGCCTCTAAACAAGGTGAAAAACTAGGCCAGTCATTCCAATCTATCAGCCAAAAACACCCATTCTCATCCACAATACAGTCTCCTCCGTAAACCGTTAACCCAGTCAGACACGCCGCCTGTTCGCAACACTGTTGCAACGCATCGCGGTTGAATGTATATTTTCGAGGCATTCCATTGGCCTTTTCCCACCCAAACTTACCCGTCTCCCCGTTCAATGTAGGATAACAGGTATAAAAAAAAGAAGTTCCGGATACCCCATAGAACTTCACCAAATCGCCTACTACATGCGCTGACATAACAACCTTTTTCAATCCAGCCTGCTTCATTGTCTGCAACGCGCGACGAAACTCATCCGAATTCGTCACCAAACAAACATCAGCCGCCTTCTGAGAACAAGCATCACTACGCTTCATCCAATAAGCGCCCAGCTCAAAATCAATATGTATATCGGCAGCCT
>CABSGW010000117.1 GCA_902477365.1 uncultured Prevotellaceae bacterium | reverse complement strand
CCAGCCAATACACCCAACTCACCTTCAACCGTTACGTCAAACTGATGTGCATACTCAACAACCTTCTTTGTCAACGCTACGTTCTCATCATAAGGAAGGTGTGAACCGTCGATCATCACAGAAGAGAAACCAGAGTCGATACAGCTTTTGCAAGTTTCAAATGTATCTCCGTGGTCTAAGTGCAATACGATTTCAGGTTTTTCGCAACCCATTTCTTTTGCATACTCAACAGCACCTTGAGCCATATAACGCAACAGCGTAGCGTTTGCATATTGGCGAGCACCTTTAGAAACTTGCAAAATAACAGGAGATTTAGTCTCAACAGCAGCCTTGATGATAGCCTGCATTTGTTCCATATTATTGAAGTTGAATGCGGGAATTGCATAACCGCCTTCAATGGCTTTCTTGAACATCTCTCTGGTGTTCACCAAGCCTAAGTCCTTGTAGTTAACCATACTTTTTTATTTTAAATTATAAAGAATCATATTCTTTTCCAATGGGCAAAGATACACATTATTGACGGTTTAATGAAACTTTACCCTGCTTTTTTCCTTCGGGTAACCGGCATACCTAGTTTTTTTAACACCCTATTCTCATAAAACGGAGATGCGCTTCTTTTTTGAACGAGCCCATAAGTTTGTTCAAAAAAGAAGCGCATCTCTGTCTATCGCTGTTCTATATTATAAAATGCGTTGCCAACGTCCTTGCCTCCAACCATACCGGAACGGTGCACACAAATAAGGCTTCACTTGTGCACGATCCTCGTCCGACAAGCCTGACAAGGAAACAGCAAGTTCCAACTCGTGTGTCTTAGGCAACAGCCTCATCTCCCACATCGGCACATCCAATAGTTCTTTGGCCTTTTCCACTTTCGTGACATCACACGTATCTGATGTCAACCAACAAGTTTCCGCTTCGGGCCAAGACCAAAAATCCTCTACCGCAAGCGGCTGCCAATCTGTACTGTAAAAAGCCATCTCGCTCTCTGTTGCCGGTGCGCTGTAAGCGTGTACTACACACACTACATAGGTGGTATCGGTAAGCGACATACGCATCAGTTCCAAACCGCTCACATCCGTCAGTTTCAACTTAGCATGGTCTACCGTCAGTTCCAACAACTGCGAACGGCCCCCCAGCGCATTCTCAACAACGGCGGTCATCCGGTTGTTTATAAAATCTATACAGTCAAGACGATTGTTCCTCGTCAATACCGGCACAAGGGTGTCGGGCATCTCCGCAAGCAATTGTTGCGCCGTCTGTGCATGCATGGTGCAACTCAAGAAAGCCGCCAAAAGAACCACAAAACTCTTTTTTATCATATTTCCTATATTACGCGATGTATGCAAAGTTACGCATTTCTGCCTTGTGACTTGAAAAAATAGAATAAAAACTTTTGGACACACACAGAAAAATTGTATCTTTGCAGCCGATTCAAACCATTACACCGATTGTTACCAACAATTAAGTAACAGAAAATAAACAACAAAGAAATATATAAGCAATGAAAAAAGGCATTCATCCTGAAAATTATCGCCCTGTTGTATTTAAGGATATGAGCAACGGCGACATGTTTTTGTCACGTTCTACCTGCAAAACATCTGATACAATTGAGTTTGAAGGTGAAACTTATCCGGTTGTAAAACTTGAAATTTCAAGTACTTCACACCCATTCTACACCGGTAAGTCTAAACTGGTTGACACAGCAGGTCGCGTTGATAAGTTCATGAACCGTTACGGACAGGCTCGTAAAAAGTAATTTTTTCAACTGTTATAAGTTTTAAGGAAGAGGTATGTCCGTACAAAGGAGATACCTCTTTTCGTTTTTCAGTTAAATCTCATTTCGCATGAAAACGACCCACATCCTAGAATTAACAGCAGCTCCCATTCCGCTTGTACGCATTGCCTTCATTGGTTTGGGAAGACGCGGCATGAAAGCACTGGAGCGCTATCAATTTATTGAAGGGGCCGAAATACGTGCACTTGTAGACTTAAAGCAAGAAAATCTGGATCGTGCCGCAGCGTTAATGCACCAAAATGGGCTGACGCCAGACTATTATAGCGGAGTGGAAGATTGGAAAACCGTATGCCAACGTGAAGACATCGACCTGGTATACCTTTGTACCGAATGGCAATTCCACACCTCCATGGCCGTTTATGCCATGCAAAATGGAAAACATGTAGCCATAGAAGTTCCGGCTTCGACCAGTGTAGACGAAGCTTGGCAACTGGTAAACACGGCCGAACAAACACAGCGGCATTGCTTCATGCTTGAAAACTGCTGCTATGATCCCTTTGCGCTAACCACTTTGTCGCTGGCCCGTAAAGGAATGCTGGGTACAATTACACATTGCGAGGGAGCCTATATCCACGATTTGCGGCAGATGTTTGAGAAGGAAAGACAAGAGGGGTATCAACAAAGCCTATGGATGGAAAAAAGTTGTACTGCCCACGGTGGAAATCCTTATCCCACACATGGCATAGGCCCCATCGGACTATTACTCAACATTCATCGCGGCGACCGGTTAGACTACTTGGTTTCGCTCAGCACATCTACGTTGCCCGATGGCAGCCACTTAAACAATACCCTATTAAAAACCGTACAAGGACGCAGCATCCTGTTGCAACACGATGTCACGACACCACGTCCATACAGCCGACTGCAAACCGTATGCGGCACATTGGGTTTTGCCCAGAAATATCCGCAACCGTCCATTCAGTTGACACAGATGGAACAAGCATTGACGGGCAATGAGTTAGAGACCTTCATAACGAAACACGAACATCCCGTCACCGCACGCTGGGGACACGAATCGCGCTTGCGTCAAATGCCAAATGAAATGAATTATGTGATGGACTGCCGCCTCATCTATTGCCTGCGAAACGGACTGCCGCTTGACATGGACGTATACGACGCAGCCGAATGGTCTTGCTTAGCAGAATTAAGTGAACTGTCGGCACGGGAAGGAAGCCGCCCCATATCGATTCCGGACTTTACTCGTGGAAACTGGCAACAGTTGCCGGAACATAAATTCTATTTTGCCGATTAGTCCATCACGGTACCCAACCACAGAAATACCATTCCCAGCAGTACCAAAAGCAAATCTACGAATTTTGCTTTTAAATTCTTCTCACGGAACCACCAGGCTCCACACAAGAAAGAAACCAGGACACTTCCTCTTCGTACCATCGACACAATGGAAATCATGACGCCCGGAATGCTTAATGCATAAAAATAAGCAAAATCGGCAACGGTTAAAAACACGGAAATAAAGATAATGCTATATTTCCACCGAAAAGGTGCAGTACGTTTGCGCATAGGATACCACAGTAACAACATCATGACAGCCATCATACCACATTGATATATGTTATACCAACTTTGTACCGCCATACGGTTTAAACCTAATCCTCCTTCGGCTGTTGAAGCCATCAAATGTTTATCATATAACCCGCTGATACAACCTAACACAGCAGCCCCAACAATCAGATAAATCCAACGGTTATGCGCAAACTGAATACCTTCTTTTTTCCCGCTTCTACTCAACAGGTAAAACGACACTATCGCCAGCACCACTCCTATCCATTGCCAGACATTCAACCGTTCGCCAAAAATAAACATCGCACCCAATAAGGTCATAAGGGGACGAGTGGCATTGATTGGGCCAACGATGGTTATCGGCAAGTGTTTCATTCCAAAGTAGCCCAGCACCCATGACCCCAATACGATACAAGCCTTTAACAGGATAGGCCCATGCATCTGCCATCCTCCAACAGGCACATACCAAACAGAAGTTGTAGAAATAACCCCTCCTAAAGAACCTAGCACAAAGGGAAGTAGCAATAAACTACAAAACAGTGTGTTAAGAAACAATATAGGTATAACAGCATTCTGACGCAATGCATCTTTCTTGAACACATCATAAAACCCCAATAAGGCTGCTGAGATAAAAGCAAACACTATCCACATAGAACTTGACAACAATCAGGAACGATTATCTGAAAAACAAGGTACACACCCCTCACCGAACACATTATCCGGATAAGCAACATGGACAAGGAAGAGCGCATTCCCGGGCATAGACTCACCCGCAGCACAACGATCTTTTTGTGCCACGACCTGTTTAAAGTCACTCACGCTCAATTTTCCTCGTCCCACGTCAACCAATGTTCCTACTACCGCACGCACCATGTTACGCAAAAAACGATCTGCCGTAATCTCAAACCTCCACACAGAATCACCTTGATAAACCCACTCAGCTTTAGTTACATGACAAATATTCGTCTTGACATCCGTATGCAGCTTACTGAAACTTGTAAAATCCTCTACCTCCAACAAGGTGGCTGCCGCCTCGTTCATGCGGTCAAAATTCAGGGCCGAACGCATACGGCATGCATAGTGACGGTTAAATACGCTTTTATTCGTACACAAAAAATAATGGTAGGTACGTGCCATTGCATCAAAACGAGCATGGGCGTGCGCTATAACCGGAACAATACCGTAGATGGAAATATCGGATGGAAGCACCCTATTGAGTTTGTCGGTTAGGAAATCAAGCTTCAAAGGCAGCTCTTGTTGCATGATCTCTGGACGAGGGTCATCAAAATGAGCCACCATCATGCGTGCATGTACACCGGCATCGGTTCTTCCGGCGCCTACGACTTCTACCGCGCTCCGGAGCAACAAGGTCAGAGTTTCCTGCAACACCTGTTGCACGCTACGGGCGTTAGGTTGCATTTGCCACCCATGATAAGCACTCCCGTCATAAGCCAAATAAATAAAATATCGTTGCATCGTCTATCTTCGTAAACAAACATCCAACCGCATCAAACCATTCCCGGGAAACAGCGGTCTGCATTTCCCTTATCCACTCCTTACAAATCCATTTTATACAGATTGGTTTCCTTCAAAAGAAAACCGACCTTCTGATACAAGCGATTGGCCGCCACACGCGAAGGACGCGATGTCAGCATCAACGTTTTCACGCCTATGCCACGTGCATACGTTATAGCATATTCCACAAGTTCTTTACCCAACGCCTTTCCACGAAAAGCCTCATCGATCACAACATCTTCAATCCACGCCTTATGCCCCGTGGGAGTCACGTAATCGCCAAGCGTCAACATCCCAGCCGGTTCATCTCCGCAATAAACAATAAACAAATGACTATTCACAGCCTCTATAATAGCCGTCAGATCATCTTTTCCCATCATCACTTTGGAGGAAGTCAGCTGCTTCGACAAATACCGAACAGTTTCACACAACACATCCGAATAAACGGTTTGTTCTATAATACGAATCTTTTCCATGTCACCATTTTTATTTTCCCACAATGAAAGTGTTACCTTACGGTTATATGGTAACATCCTTGTTTCACCTCATATTTCACATAACAGCTCCCCGCCTCACGCAAATCACGCAACACTTCAGACAACACCCACTTCAACGTATCATTACGTACCTGTCTCCGTTTAGGTCCGTCAGGATCTTCAACCGTGCAATAGCGATTATAACTAATGTCAAACGTAGTACCAAACCGATGACAACTCTGCTCCGTTGCATTCACATTATGACGACGCAACTTCGCTATGTCCTCTTCCGTCCTCAACACCGAAGTGACGATTAATGTATGTAACGGTATTTGCTTCACTTGCAACGAATCCAAGAAAGTGCGACCTATATAATTCAACAAATGTGAAGCTCTGGGAATAAGATAAGGAATGGAATGCTGCAAGTCCTGTACATAATAGTAAGGGCTACTTCCTACATACACCAGTTCGTCTTGACGCTGTTCCGCCTGACGGCGATTCCGTACCGGCTTCACACCCAAACGCTGGGCGGTAGCCAACTGCACATCATTCAAATCGGGAAAGGTTTGCTTAAATCCCGGTACACTATAAATCTTGCGATGAACCGGTTTTCCCTCCATATCCGTATAAACAGGAACACGACGAGGACGCAAAAAGAGCGAGTCATTCAACAGACGTTGTTGCTCAATGGAGTCTGCGTATTTGTTTTGTACGCTCTTCTTATCAGCCATAACATTTGTCAACGATTCTGCCACCGAAGGGAAAACACATCTTATCAAAGCCAAACACAAGACAATGCAACAAAATGTATATATGAAATGTTTCTTTTTGAAACCGAGGTTGGGACGATTCATTCTTTTCAACTTTTACAAGGCACAAAAGTACGCAAAAAAAGATTTTCTTTCAATGAGAAATCGTATTTTTGCACAAAAATGAATGCATGACAGAAAAGCATCTTGTATTGGAGGAAGCTGACCCCGTGGTTTTTTATGGTGTAAACAACGCCAACCTGCGTATGATCAAAGCATTATACCCTAAACTACGTATCATTGCCCGTGACAACCTCATCAAAATAATGGGTAACGAAGAGGACATTGCCTCCTTTGAAGAAAATCTTCAGCAAATGGAGAAGCATTGTACTCGCTTCAACCAATTACGCGAAGAGGATATTCTAGATCTGATTAAAGGAAATCGAACCAATCATGATAACGCCAATGGGGTCATTGTTTATAGTACGACGGGGCGCCCCATTATGGCTCGCAGCGAGAACCAACAACAAATGGTACATGCATTTGCCAAGAACGACCTGTTATTTGCTATTGGACCAGCCGGCTCAGGAAAGACCTATACCGGAATAGCGCTTGCTGTTCGTGCATTAAAGAACAAAGAAGTAAAAAAAATCATTTTAAGTAGGCCTGCCGTTGAAGCCGGTGAAAAACTCGGTTTCCTACCAGGCGACATGAAAGATAAAATAGATCCCTATCTACAACCCCTCTATGACGCACTGGAAGAAATGATTCCTGCAACCAAATTGAAGGAATACTTGGAAACCAATATCATACAAATCGCTCCTCTAGCCTTTATGAGGGGACGGACATTGAACGATGCCGTTGTTATATTGGATGAAGCACAAAATACAACAAGTGCCCAAATCAAAATGTTCTTGACGCGTATGGGTAACAATACCAAGATGATTGTCACAGGAGACCGTACTCAAATAGACCTTCCTGCTTCACAACGTTCCGGTTTAATTGACGCATTACACATTCTACACGGAGTTAAAGGAATCAGCGTAATTGAGTTGACTAAAAAAGATATCGTGCGCCACCCACTCGTGACAAGGATTGTAGATGCTTACGAACAAGAGGGAAAACGCCGGAAAGAAGAGGCCGGTAAAACCATTCAACTTGAATTACAACCGAACACAAATTCATAAAGCAAATGAAAGCATTAACAAACACCGAATTTAACTTCCCGGGGCAAAAAAGTGTTTACCACGGAAAAGTACGTGACGTTTACAATATCAGCGACAACCTGTTGGTTATGGTGGCAACCGACCGCATTTCCGCTTTTGACGTAGTGCTGCCTGAAGGTATCCCGTACAAAGGTCAGATGCTGAATCAAATTGCAGCAAAATTCCTGGATGCAACCACCGATATTTGCCCTAACTGGAAATTGGCTTCGCCCGATCCCATGGTCACTGTCGGCGTCATGTGCGAAGGTTTTCCCATTGAAATGATTGTTCGCGGCTACCTGTGCGGTAGCGCATGGCGTGCTTACAAAAGCGGTGTACGCGAAATCTGCGGCGTGAAATTACCGGAAGGGATGCGCGAGAACCAGAAATTCCCCACACCTATCATCACCCCTACCACAAAAGCTGAAATAGGCGAACACGATGCTGACATTTCAAAAGAAGAAATTTTGGCACAAGGACTGGCCACCCCTGAAGAATATGTCGGTGTAATCGGTGATGGCGGAAAGCCG
>CABSGW010000116.1 GCA_902477365.1 uncultured Prevotellaceae bacterium | reverse complement strand
ACTGACACCGTTCAGCGTGATACCTTTGGCCATCGTTCCTTCGCCAGCCGATGCCGTCAGCACGTGGTACACATTCTTCACCTCATCAGAGGTATTGGCCTCGCCCGAGAGGATGGTCTCGTTGGCAAATTCCCACGGTTCTATGATACTGTTGGTATTGGCATCGGTACGTTCACGGGCAGCTAACGCTGTCTGTGCATCCGTCTGTTGATTATAATCATTTTCAGACTTCAATTCAGCGAAGTTGAAACCGCCGTAAATTTTCACGCCGTCAGGGATGCTGAATGTGGCTGTACGTGTCCATTCATCATCTTTTCTGTCTGAAAACTCTCTAGGGGTGTAAATACCACCGTCCATAAAGATCTCGAACTCTTCATCGGAATGACTTTCGCGTACATACTTAATGTAGTCGAACAACTGGTTTAAATCGTGTGCAGGCGTTGCCGAAGTACTACCCAAAGCATCCATTTCTGCATTTTCATCACCTGTCGGGGCATAAGTGGCACTGGCTACATACAATTTCTTATAATAACCACTACCTGCATTTCGCGGCATTGCACCACCCGGATGGGCAAATGCACCTACGTCCAGACGTGTTTTATACTGCAAATGCTTCGAATTGTTGTCATCAACCATATAGCGCCGTTCCGAAACACCTTGCTCCATACGTAAGTCGGTATTGGTCAAGTTGAATACTTCAGCCATTTTGTTGTACGACGCCAGGATTGTACCGTTGTTGATAAGCGGCGAGTAAGCACGCAAGCGATAGTCGTTCTCGTCTTTGTAGAAGTAGGTCTCGCGTGTGCTCGTCATCGTGCTGTTCTGATAGTCACCGGGCAATGCCTCAGATCCTTCTACATAGCAATTGCTGAACGGATAGAATGTAACTTCTTCGGATGCTCCTTGATCTGTAAGCAGTTTCAACATGTCTTTGTCGGTAAACTTAATATCTTCGTTACCGCGCACGTTCACACCCGTTTGGCTGCCCCATACGGCGGTGTTCACCACCATTGTACCTTTACCGAAGTAGAGGTTGGCCGCATCATTTTCGCCGGACACACCGTTGCGCACAATGGTAGACGAAATGATGTGCGGACGCGCAGCACTTTGGTCTTCCAACTCCTCATCCGTCACGTTGGCATAGATACCGGCACCGTCAACGGCATTGTTGCCATAGACCAGCGTACCCGATACCAATCCTCCTGGCTGCACATAGAGTCCGCCACCGTAAGTTGCGGCCCGGTTGCCCGTCACCACGCAGTTGCGGATGTGTGCGCCGTTGGGCACCACAGCTCCACCACCCACAGTGTTCAGGTTCATTTCTCCCTCTACTGTTCCGGCTTGCGACAGAGCGCGGCCATCTTGCAAGTAGAGTCCATCCAGCACGGTTTGTGCATCCCAAGTAACGCCGGCCTGTTCCTTCGTCTGGAACGTCACCACATGGTAGCCATATACATCGTTCAGTTCGCTATAATTCTGACGTTTGGCCGACAACACGGTTTTGTACGCATACGGACGACGATTTTCTTCCTCAAAGATTTTATCTACGTCTTGTTCCTTACCTTCTGCTGTAAACTCGCTGTATCCTCCCCACACCTCAATACCGTAAGGTATCTGGAAGGTTGCGCTCTGCTCGTCTTTCGCATCCGAACGTCCAGCATCGTTGTTGTTCGGACGATACAAGCCGCCATAAGTAGTAACCTTTCCACTTTCAACAGTCTCAGGGATAGCAGCTACTTTCACAATAACTTGTTTTTCGTTGTGTAATGCTTTATACTCACCTGCTGCATTCAAAATAGTTTGCAGTTTCGTTGCACAAGCAGCTGTCTGCGGCGTTGAACCGTCAGCAGTTCCCTCACCGTTTTGTGTTACGTAGTAAACAGCCGTTTGCCCTTGTGTTACATCAGGATTGGCCGCATCCGATTGATATTCATAAGCACCGGCATCCACTGTACAGTCAATCACACGATCCTTATAGTCCATATCGGTGTACTCGAAGAGATTAATCGTTACTTCATCGGCTTTATAACTAGAAGATGTTAATGTCAACATATCATTTGGACCGTTACCCGGCTCATAACTATCCGCATTGTTAGGTTCTGGTACTTTGATACGTTCCATCTTTTCAATGACATTTTCACCGGAATTCACCGTACCAGCTGTACCTTTCAAATGGTAACTATCAGGCACAAACAAATCCAGATTATCCTGCACGATACAATTGGTTCGTTTTATTTCACCATTCGTTCCACCCCAACTGTTATCCCAATCCGCGTCCTTCCATTGATAATTGCTAGATGCACCATTCTTTACCTTAGAACCTAAGATACAATTCGTCAAATCTACGCTACCTTGTGCTACACCTATATCATCATTACCAAATACATAACCTTTATTTCCAGATCCTTCTTCTGAATGGAATCCTGAATTATTATAAATAATAGAGTTATAAATAGCTGCCTTTCCTGGATTTAAGTTGCTTGCACCTACCCAAATACGAATACCACCAACAGCACGTTTTGAACCACCATCTACTTTATTCCCAACAACAGTGTTATTATAAAATTCACCTACTTCCATACCAACACCAGCACCGTCTGCATATCGTGCATGAATAGAATTTTCGGAAATCACACAGTTATACAATGTAGAAAAATTACAGAAAATACCGCCACCATAGGCTGCACCATAATCATTTTCCCATCCCGGATTCCTACCTGAATCCCAACTTCCCAAATGATTGTTACGAATGTGACAGTTTATTAATGTACCACCTATACTATATACGCCACCACCACGCATATCTGGTTTACCACCAGACCTATCGCCAGAAGCCGTATTGTAATTATTCTGAAGAATACAGTTGCGCAAAGTTACATTTTTGTAAAGACGCGCTCCTGCACCACCATCGTCCGCACAGTTCACTAAGTCGATACGACCGTTCTGAATGGTAAAACCATCCCATTCGGTCATCACCTTAAATCCCTGTAGCCAGTAATAGTTATTTTCATCATCCACGTCTGCTTTAGGGAATCGTTTTGGATTGTATTTATTCTGCTGAGCCAATACTCTTCGTATATAAGAACTCTGGTTATGAAGATCGGCTGCTGTTGAACGGTCACCACTCGATATACGACTAGTTCCCGTGCTTACATTAAGAGGTTCTAAGATACTTGCAAATTTATCGTCCAAAGGTTTACGTTCGTCCATGCCCGGATTTCCTGTTGCAGGGAACGCACCATATACATTCACACCCTCTTCAATGATGAAGCAAGCCGGATCTGAATCTTTCGCAGGACTTTGTGTATATGTTCCCGCAGCTACCCAAATCTGCACACGCTCGTTCTCCTCGGCCGGTACACCATTTGTATAAGAAGCCTGTGCCGCTTTCATGGCTTCACGAATCGTAGCTTTAGCTGTAGCCCAAGAACGGCCATCATTATTATCTTTTCCCGTAGTACGCACATAGATCACTTTTCCGGCTTCGGGCAGGTCAGCCTCGTAAGCGCCACGGTCGGGTACACCGCCGAGGTCGCGTCCGTTTTGAGCGATGTCGGTATCTACCGTTTTGCTGCCACCGCCATTGACGATGCCCAGTCCGTTAACGTCCATCATGTCGATGGGGCGGAACGAGGTGTAGCCTCCTTTGTAGTTGTTGAAACCTACGCTTACGTCGTTGTTTTTGGTCGGGTTCTCGAAAGAAGCTTGCAATACATCTTCAGTAACAAATGAATTTATCGTATTATTACTGCCTGTTAGCTGATTTGTGTTGTCACCGCTATTCACGAACAACGAACTGTTCACCTGAGCTGAACCACTGAACACTTTGTCTACATGGTTGTTGACAAAAGTACAGAAGTCGACGGTTGTTTTGCCGCTGGTCGGTACGCTGATGATGTATGGTGTGTTGTTGTGCACGTCTGCATCGGACGCATGGCCACAGTTATTCACCACGGTGTTAGTAAGCGTAAGGTTTGCGGCTGTGGCGGCATAGATGGCCGCTCCCTCGCCGTCATTGTCTGTACCCGCCGATGCGTTGTTCTCCAAGATACAGTTCATCAGCTGTACGTCCGCTCCCTCACGAGCCATCACGCCACCACCTTGCAGCAGAGTAGCCTGGCCTCCGGCATAACCATTGATTACATGGAAACCGTCAAGTAGTGCATCCTTCACACCCTCGCCAAAGGTAACTACGTGATAAAGGTTATCGGTCAGGCTGTTCTCGTCGCCAATGTTACCGTCGAGCACGGAATGGTAGAGCGCGGGATTGCGCAAGCTCCATCCGCAATCCCCACCTTGGTTGTCATCATTCAGCGTAGCGGGGAATCCGCCGCGCAGCGTAATGCCTTCTTCCATCTCGATGGTGGCTGTGCGTGGGTCGGTGTTCAGCACATAGGCTGAGGGAACAAGGGTTCCTTCTTTCACCCATACTTCAAGTGTTGCATCCTTCCCTTCAAGTGTTTGCCTGTATGCTTTCAAAGCCTGAATGGCGTTATTCAGCGAATAAAGCGCATTATTCCATGAACGTCCATCGTGGGTTGCGTCGGTACAAGCAGGGTCTACAAAGAGCACAGTCACATCCTGTCCATTTACCGAGAACGTTTTAGGATGCAAGTCCGCCCACTGCGCCACATACGCACCCAGGTCGGGGATGATAGGATATTCATCGCCGGCAAGGTCAATCTGTGCGTTAAGCACTACCTCTGTGGGAGCTTCGTCCTGCGCCATACCTTTGTTGTTAAAGCTGGAACCGTCTGCTACCTCCCAATAGTAGTTGTTATAAGCATAGCCTTCGCTTGTATTTGTCACGTTGTACACACCGGGAACAATAGGCACTTTGATCGTTCCGTCTTTAGATTCCCAGAAGTTAGGATAATACACCTCGTTACCGGTCTCGCCGTGGTCTGTATCACTGCTGGTATTGTTACGGTTCAGCGCCATGATGTTCTTCTGGTCTATGCCGTTCCAGTTGATAAGGGTTTTCTCGGCCATGGTAGCCGCCCACACCTTCACCTTGTCGGTAGAGGGGTTCAACGCAAAGAGTCCGCGGCTGTTGGCCTTACCCTGGTTGTTCCACAGCACGGTGTTGAACACAACGCCTTTCTCGTTGATGTACACACCGCCGGTCTCGCCGTTGTACACGCCGCCGCTCATCAGGGTGCGCGCCGCCGTACAATAGTTCATGGCAATGGTGCTTTGCTGAATGACGCCACCCTTGTTCATATACACCGCACCACCGTTCACGCGTGCCGTGTTGTTGGTGATGATGTTGGTTGTCAGAATGAGGTAGTCGGAAGTGAAGCCGTCGGCCGGAGCAAGGAACACACCGCCGCCCTCGTCAGCCAGGTTGTTACTGAGCATGGAACGCATCACCATACCCTGGCCGCGCATGTACACACCGCCACCACGGGCCACCAGCGAAGCGTCGTCGTTGGTCACACCGTTACGGTGAATCATGCACGAACGCACCTGTCCGCCGCCGTCCATGTAGACAGCACCGCCACCGTCGGCCGCCATACATTCGGTCACCACGCAATTGCTCAGCGTGGTATTTTCTACCATATACACACCGCCGCCACGCTGTTCGCGTCCTTTTGTCGAGGAAGTGGCGTTACCGTGCTTGATGGTGACGCCGTCCAGCACGGTGGGGTTCGTAAATCCCTGCATCGGGGCATCAGCCTCCACGCCGCTCTCGGGCAGCGGAGCAAACCATACCACGTGGTAAGACGAAGCCTTGGTACTCATCGTCGGGTTGGCGCCGGCCGCGCCGTTCTCAGCGCCTCCTTTCAGGGTGAATATGGCGTCATCGTCCACCGAGATGGCACCCTGCAGCACGGTTTCGTTCGGGAACTCCCACGGAATGGCCGTCGTCTTATCTTTCGGGAACTTCTTACCGTTTGCACGCTGATTATTATCACGTTCCTCCAACGAGCCCTCTGTTCCGTCAAATCCGCCATACACGCTTACACCGTCCTTCATAATGAAGGCCAGGTAGTTGGTTGAAAGCTTGTCATTGTATATCAACGTGGTGGGACGGTAGGGATGATCTTGTCCGTTACCTTTCACCCACACTTCGCCACCTCCCTGGCTGGCTGCATAGTTGATGGCTGCCTGCAGGTCGTTCATGGCCTGCTCCCAGCTGTCACCCTTGGCATTCGGATCTTTTTTCTGATTGTCCACACGCACAATGACCTTGGCACGCGGGTGCTGGTAAGCACCAACATCCATCACCTTGCTTTCAGTATTGGCAAAGCGCTGCTTTCCGGCCATGTCCGTTTGCTGTGCAAAGGCATCGGCAGGGAATGTCACGTCATTTTTTTCCAGAATCAGCTCCGAGGTACGGCCGATGCTCCAGTCCCACATGGGGTATGGGCTTGCAGCCGTCCACTTAAAGTTGATGTCGTATTGAGTTTTCTCGGAAGGCCGTGTAAAGAAGGGCGAACTACCCAACTGTGCATTGTTGTCGCTGATGGCTACATGTCCACCCGTTGCCCCCACAAAGGCACAATGGTTGAAGATTTTGGGACGTTCTGTTCCCGCAAACGGTGTTGTGTTGCCCCACAGCACGGTATGTGTCAGACCGCTTTGTTCTTCCGACATACCAGATGCAAAACTTATACCGAACAGGGTGTTGCGTGCTACGGTACATCCGGTGACGTAAGCATCCGTTCCCATACGGATACCGCCGTTCATATTGTTGGCCACCACACAGTTGTACATCAGGCCCTTACCCAGATACACACCGCCAACCAGCGAACCGGTTACCGAACCGGTCTGCAACATATCGCCCGCACCGTTGTTGAACACCAACAAGTTATACAGGGTGGCGTGTGCCCCTTCTTCCGTATAGATGGCACCACCCGCCTCATAGGCCGAGTTGTTATAAAGGAAACAGTTGCTCACGGTAAGGGAGCCCTTCGTGGCATAGATACCGCCACCTTTGTGACTGCCAGCACCCTTTGCCGCATAACCGCCACTAATGGTGAATCCGTCTATCACGGTGGGCTGGGCCTCGCTGCCGCCTGTCACGGTCAGCACGTGAAACGCATTGTCGCTACGTGTGCTGCCGGACAACAGGTCAACGGGAGCTGCTATCGCGTCATCTCCCTGTATATCGCCCGACAAAACGGTGGGCTGGGCCAACTTCCACGGCTCGCCGCCCGTGGGACCTTACGCTCTCCGCATACCCTCACGTGCTCGTAGCCGCCCGTGGGACGGGCAGCCAACAGCTTTGCCAGCGCTTCGTCCGTCAGGTCATCGGTTGCTTCATTCAATTGAGCCTCCGTGAAACCGCCGTACAGTCTGACGCCGGCCGGCACGGAAAACCCGTTTTCTTTGGACGTTACTTTGTACGTTGTTCCGCCCTTTACTAAAATGATGTCACCCTCGCTGGCTTTGTCCAGTGCCGTAGCCAACTCACCGTTGGCTGCAACCTTATGTACAACCGCCTGCATACCGATACTACTGCTTATCAACAGCAATACCACAAACAGCCGAGCGCAAAGTTGCGCCACGGCTGTCCCTCGAATGTTTTGCTTACTTCGTATCATATAGTGTGTTTTTTATTATTTCTCGTTTACTCCGCGTCTTTCTTTTCTACAGGATCCACTTCGAAAACCTTGCCATCTTCGGTTGTAAAGCCTTTCAACCTTAACTGTCCTTTGTACCAGGCAGCCTGTTTCAATGTTGGGAATTGCAGCCTGTAAGTTCTTTCTACCTGCGAATCACCCATTGTTTCCTCTGCGTTTGTTGCTGTGATCTTAAAAGCCACATAAGGTACTTGCGGCTCACCAACGCTACCTGTCACCGTCCGTCCGTCCGTAAATGTATAGTGATACACCCGA
>CABSGW010000115.1 GCA_902477365.1 uncultured Prevotellaceae bacterium | reverse complement strand
GGGTATGGTAAGATTGATGCCTACAATGGGTTGAAGGAGTGCCTGAAACTGGTTGTTTTGAACGGTGTAGACCAACCTGCGGATAGCGAAACTCCCATCACCTTGTACAAAGGGGATAATTGTTGGAAAGTATTGTTCAACAACAACGAACGCGGTGCGGTGATTCGTTTGGTCACGCTCTCGGGTATAACTGTGTCAGAGCGCCGTTTATCGGCCGTCTCTTGCGGTCACGAGGAGGTCTTGGATCTTAGTCATTATGTGCCCGGTTGCTACGTGTTGCACATCCAAACAGCCCGTTCGGCCAGTTCGCGTAAAGTGCTGGTACGCTAATTGCGTAAAAATATGTACTTTTGCAGTTTCGAAAACTATTTATAAGAAAAGCTGAAATACGTATGAGTAAAGTAGTGATTAACAACTATGAAGAGTTTGCTGCTCTGTTAGGGAAAAATATTGGTGTGTCCGACTATGTGGAATTGCCACAAGAGCGTATCAACTTGTTTGCTGATGCCACTTTGGATCATCAGTGGATTCATGTGGACTGCGAACGTGCTCAGGCTGAAACGCCTTTTAAGAGTACAATTGCACATGGTTATCTTACACTTTCCATGTTGCCCTATCTTTGGAATCAGATAATCCAGGTGAATAACCTGAAGATGATGGTCAATTATGGCATGGATAAGATGAAATTCGGACAAGCAGTGCTTTCGGGTGGTGCTATCCGGTTAGTGGCCGATTTGCATTCTATCGTCAATTTACGTGGGGTGACTAAGGCCGAAATCAAGTTCGCACTCGAAATAAAAGATTCGCCTAAAAAAGCGTTGGAAGGTATAGCTACATTCTTGTACTATTTTGAATAAGAAGCAGTTTGTTGCTTAAAGGCGTTATACATTGGCGGCCATCTTACAAAAAGTAGGATGGCCGCCAATGTAATGTATTGCACAGTGTTTTCTCTACGGACGACTAGTGAATAGATACACATTGCCGCCAAAGTCAGCGGTGACCAACGCATTGCCCGATAAGGCTACCGATCCGAATAGCGGAGCGCCGGTGGCGTGCTTCCATATCAAGGTACCTTTGTCCTTATCAATGCCGTATAGCGTTCCGTCAGAAGCGCCCACATATACCGTATTGCCTGACAAGACGGGGCTGGTTTCGATAGCAGCAGCCTCTTTGCGCGAATAGGGTGAGGTGTAAATCAGTGCATCGGCTGTGTTGAACTGCCATTTCATGTCTAAGGTTTCATTATCAAGGGCTATCAGGCCGTTTTGAGCCGAACCGAAAATGATGGCATTGTCGGTGAGTAGTGGCGTGGATGTGACATCTACACTGAAAGGCAGCTCCTTACGCACGATAACCCGGCCACTGTTGGCTTCGAGGATGAAGAATGACTTGTTCGAAATGAGATACAATAAGTTACCGTGTACGGCGGCTGATGAACCGCGGTTGCTCAATCCGTTGGCAGAGGCTTTCCAACGGAGTTTTCCCGTATGCAGGTCGTTGCCGTAGAGGGCACGCCATTGGGCAGAGGCAATCAGCATGTTGTCACTGACAGAAAAGGTTGTGGTAGTACCTTCACCTTGTGCCCAGTCTTTGTTGCGCCATATTTCGTGACCGTCCTTCACGCTAATGGCACATAAGCCCTTGCCGGTTCCTGCATATACAATGCCATTAGCTGCAACCACACCTTCGATCAAGGAGGGTAGGCCGGCTATTGGAAGCTGTTTTTCCCAACACAGTTTGCCGTTTTCGGCATTGACGGCATAAAGGTATCCCTGGGCGTCTTGTGCCAGTACGCATCCGCTTTCCAGCGCTATGGTATTTTTGATGGAGTTGCGTACTCCATACTTCCAACGCAAAGATCCTGTTTGCGCATCCAGCGCATAGATGGCTCCTTCACCTTTTAAGTTCTCATCTACCGATGCAATGTAAACGGTTCCGTTGTGGATAAGTGGAGATGTCATGTAAATATTGGCGCCTACATTCTGCACCCAAGCCATTTGTAGGGGAGGACGCACGGAATCAGTCGTCGTGACTGTATGTGTGTGGCTGCCCAACAAGTTGGTCCAATCGTTACCTGTACGGACTTGCTGGGTTGGTAACCGATAGGTAAAGGTTGTTTCTGTGCGTGCTGTTTCCCCGTTTTTAAACACGGTTTCAGCTCGTAGCGTGATGGTCTTACCTGTGTCTTTTGGGGTGAGCGGAAGTGTTGCGTTCCAACTCCAATCCGTAACTTGTTGGAGTTTTTTTTTCGAGGCAATGGGTTTGTGCCCAGCCAGGCAGGTGTAGGTAACCTGTCGTACAGGCGATACTGACGAATAGGTGTTGACAACAAGCGGAACGGCTCCCGAAGGTAACACCGGAACTTGACTGGTGGTGGGAGCGGAAATCTGTATGTGTTTGTCCAGATAGGTGTACCGCAAGTCAGAGGTGAAGTCTCCGTTCCTGTCAACGTGCATCACGCGAAAAGCACTGGTGGAATGGTCTATGCCGCCTTTGTCCAGTGTGGCGGTGGATATTGTGTATACGCTACCCTGTTTTTTGATGTAGTTGATGTGCCAATGCCCATAGACCCATGCTTTCAGATTGAATTTGTTCAGGTCTATTTGCTCTTGGTCGTTTATTCCGTAAATGAAACGGTCGCTGTATGTCAGCAGGTCATGGTTGAATACAACAATGGGTTTGCCTTTCGGTACAAGAGCCAGGTCATTTTTCATCCAGCGGTAAACGTCGGTTTTGGTATATCCCGGTTTGTGGTCTCCTCCCAACATGGGGGTGACAATGTAGTGCGTGCTACCAACGTCAAAAGAATAGTAGACAGGCCCGTACAGTTTTTCAAACAGTTCCTCTCCATACTTTCCTTTAACCAAATCGTGGTTTCCGATGCAATAGAATACGGGACATTGCATGTTGGCAGTGTTCATAAGGCTGATGTGTTCTTTAAGTCCCTTTTCGTAACAAATGTCACCTGTGTGGATAATAAACGCGGCTTTTTCGTTTGCCGCATAATTACGCACATTGCCAATCCAGTCTTCATGGTTGCTGGTATTGAATATCTCGGTATCGGCAATGTGGATGTATGCATGACTTCCGTCTTTTTTGATAGTCCCTTGATAAGGCTGTAGGCCGAAGTCGTAAACAGCCTTTCCGCTTTGTATGGCACGATAATGCTGATTGTTGGTTTTGTAGCCTGAAGGAGTTGTGATGAAAATAAAACGTTCGCGGGTATGTCCCGGAAGGGAAAAAGATCCGTCGCGGGTGGTTTGAACTACGTGCAGACCGTCTGACACGGCTACACCGGCCATTGGCTTGTCGCCACGGTCAAAAACTCCGTTGTTGTTCTTGTCTATAAAAACGGTTCCTGTGTGGTTGGCATAGGCGGTCAGTCCCAACATGCCGGCCAGCAGCATGGAAAAGGTATTTTTTATCATATTATTTAGAGCGTTTAATGCGGAATGTAGTTTGTACGAAACCATGGTCGGATGCATACAAGAATGTCTCCCCTTTAAAACGGAATGGTTGTCCTAAAAGGGTATTGTAGGTTGCAGATTCAACTGCCTTTATGTTTTTCCCTTGGTAATAAATAAAGTCGATGCGGTCTTGTCGGTTGGGTGTTTCGAGTGAATCGGCATCCGTCAACCACGTTGCGCCTAAATGTTTGGCCGGATTTGGATGTAGTTCCCGGAAGCTGTCTTTAAAGTGTGCGGCTTCCAGTTCTTTGGATACGGTCCAGTTAACTACAGCCCCTCTGTGGTTATACAGATGTTTGGTCTTTGTGGTCCAGTCCAAATGGGAATGTCCGTTGAAGTCTCCTCCCATGATAAGCGGTATGCTGTCTGTTTGGGTTAGGAAAGGTTGTAGGGCCGTGATGATTTTTCGAATTTCGTCATCGCGTGTTCCGGCATCTTCCCATGCCAATATCTCTTTTTCGGTCAGGTGGGTCGGTACCAGGCGCATATCGGGCAGGTAGTGCAACCATGTATCGAATAGCCTGACTGGTGTACCGTTCATCATTATTTCAACCCCGCCAAAGTTGAATGTACCTATCAAGTTGGGAAAGGTGAAAGTACGTGTGATGGGATACCGGCTGAAGATACATAGGTTGTTGGATAAAAGATGGTAGTGATAACCTAAGGTGTCAGCCAACCGAGGGGCGGCGCCATACGTTTCTATCATGAGGATAACATCCGCTTGGCTTTTTTTCAGAATCCCAATGATACCTTCGCAACCTTTCTGCGGATAATATTGGGAATGGCCTGCATGCCAAATGTTCCAGGAAAGCACACTGAGCGATTGGCTTTTAGGAAGTTGGGTCGTGTGGCATGCGGAGAAAAGCAGTACGCATAACATGAATACTGTCAGGTTGTAAAAATAGAACCGTTTATGCTTCATGGCATATAGAATTTTGCATTTGGTTAGAATAACTAAAGCAAAGATACCAAGAATGATGGAAAACGAACAACGGTGTATCAAAAAATATTTGACACACCGTTGTGGGACGTATGCTAAAACGGAATGTTTATTCGGTTTCGTCGAGTGTACAGATGCTTACACGATTCCAGTCAGGCTCGCTGAACATGTCGCCTACGCCTTGTCCTTCTGCTTGGATGCGGTCTGCTTTAATCCGGTATTTGGATATAAGCATGTTTTTAACGGCCTGTGCACGGGCATTGGCAATGCGTTCGTTGACGGCAACACTTCCCTCGGGCGACGCGTAACCCTTGATGATGACGGTACTGTTGGGATGGTTCTTCATGTAGGTTGCGATACGCTCTACATTAGGAAGTTGCGAGTGGTCGATACTGGATTTACCCTGTCCAAAGGTGACAACCGACTCCATGGTCTTGTTGTTTTTGGTAATGGTAGTCGTTTCTTTTACAGGTTGGCGGTTTTGCAATTCCACTACTTGTTGTTGCAAACCGGCTACCTGTTGTTGCAGCCCGGCGATAGCCTGATCTTTAGCGGTGGTCTGGCTGCGTAAGTCGTTTACTTTTGCGTTGAGACAGTCCACTTGGCTCTCGTCGTAAGGTCTGGCTAGTGTGAAGTTGTGGCTGTCATTGCTGTTTTTGAATTTGTAGGTGACTCCTGCGGTCAGTTCAAAGGCCATGTTTTGTTTTTTGAACCATTGGGTTTCTCCGTTCGGATCCATAAGAGCTACCATAGCCGGGCGAACATTGATTTGCCAAGCTTTGGCTTCTCCTAAATTGAACGCAAAGTCCAATCCTCCTTTAACGTTCCAGTTCTTAGGGTCGCTGGCTCCGTTTACGTAGTTGTGGATGTAGCCGGCTCCTGCAATCAGGCTGATTTCGAAGGGGCGGGGTGCTCCCGGGTAGGCGCAAAACAAATTGTATAAATTTATTTTTCCTAAGAGGTTGATGACTGATGCGTCAATAGCCGTACGGCTGTCGCTGGTGTTGAAGGCGCCACGTGCTTCAATGGCCAAGCCGTAGGTGGGAGTGAACATCTTGGTGAGTTCCAGTCCGACGGTGGGACGCATGTTGTTGAAAAAAGCTGATTTGTAGGTTGGGGTAATAATACCTCCGTTTATACCAAGAGACCAGTTGTCAAGGAATTTACTGCCGTTTACCAGCACTTGTGCTGATGCACCCACTGTTAGCAGACTAATAATTGCGAGTGTAAAAATTTTTCTCATACTTCTGAGTTTAGTTAATAGTATGTATCGGGGGCAAAGGTACAATGTTTTGTGTGAGTCCTCACCCTTGTTTATGGTATTTATTTTCTCTTATGCCAAAAAAGCAAAAAAAACGCATCTGGCTTTGCTCTTAGTGGCTTAGTCGTTATCTTTGTTTTATGAAATAGTGATAGAACAACTTATTTATTCCTTAAAAACAACCAAAGTCATGGATAACGAAAAGAATAACAACCAATTCCAAATTGAACTTTCTCCGGAAATTGCTGAAGGTGTTTACGCCAATTTAGCTATCATTACGCATTCCAGTGCAGAAGTATTGATGGACTTTATTCGTATATTGCCAGGTACGGCCAATGCAAAGGTAAAATCACGTGTGGTGATGGCACCGGAACATGCAAAACGTTTGTTGATGGCACTTCAGGACAATATCGTGAAGTATGAACGGACGTTTGGACAAATTCGGATACCCGAGGCTGAACCGCGTACAGCGACTCCTTTTGATGTTCAAAAAGGAGAGGCGTAAGGACTTGTTTTTAACGGCCATCAAATGTTTTACTGCGAATTTGGTGGCCGTTTTTGATTGAATGCAGGTATAAAGTTGTAATTGGGAATTTGTAGTTTGGAGCTCCACCTTATTATATATAAGAAAGCGCTTATATTTCTTGACGCAATTCTGTAGAAGGGAGAATGCTTTGTTAAATATGATTAAATTGTTTTTCCGAAACCCTTTTGCAGCCTGCTTTTAACTTGATTATGAGTGCTGAAACATTGTGTATCTCAATGATTATTCGTAACTTTGCACCCCGAAAGGTGTATTGTATGCCTTTGACAGTGAAGAAAATAGTAAAAATAAAATATATAATAAACTAAAAATCAAACAAATGCCTACTATTCAGCAATTAGTAAGAAAAGGTAGAGAGGTTTTGGTTGACAAGAGCAAATCTCCGGCTTTGGATTCATGTCCTCAGCGTCGTGGTGTTTGCGTTCGTGTATATACGACAACCCCTAAAAAACCAAACTCTGCAATGCGTAAGGTTGCGCGTGTGCGCTTGACGAATTCAAAAGAGGTGAACTCTTATATTCCGGGAGAAGGACACAACTTGCAAGAGCACTCTATTGTGTTGGTTCGCGGTGGTCGTGTAAAAGACCTCCCTGGTGTTCGCTATCACATTGTTCGTGGAACATTGGATACGGCTGGGGTCGCAAACCGTACACAGCGCCGTTCTAAATATGGCGCAAAACGGCCTAAAGCGGCTAAGAAGTAATAAACGTTTAATAATTGGTTTGTAGGAAAGCTTAAGGTTGAGTAAATGCTTCGGAGGAAGTGTTGAAGAACAAAATTGCAACCCCAAACTAAAGGAATTCATTAAAATGAGAAAAGCTAAACCAAAGAAACGTGTGATCCTTCCGGATCCCGTGTTCGGAGACCAGAAGGTTTCAAAATTTGTAAATCATTTGATGTACGACGGTAAGAAGAATACCTCGTATGAGATTTTTTATGCTGCACTTGAGCAGGTTGGTCAGAAATTGAAAGATGAAGAGAAGTCTGCATTGGAAATATGGAAGCTAGCACTTGATAAGGTGACGCCTCAGGTTGAGGTTAAGTCTCGTCGTGTAGGTGGTGCTACTTTTCAGGTGCCGACCGAGATCCGTCCGGATCGTAAGGAGTCTATCTCTATGAAAAATATGATTTTGTTTGCGCGTAAACGTGGCGGTAAAACAATGGCTGATAAGCTGGCTGCTGAAATTATGGACGCGTACAACGAACAAGGTGGCGCCTTTAAACGTAAAGAGGATATGCACCGCATGGCTGAAGCTAACCGTGCGTTTGCTCACTTCAGATTCTAACCCCTATATAGAGGAGATAAAATGGCTAAAGCAGATTTACATTTGACTCGTAATATCGGTATTATGGCGCATATCGACGCAGGTAAAACAACTACGTCGGAGCGTATTCTTTTTTATACCGGTAAAACACACAAAATCGGTGAAGTGCACGAGGGTGCTGCAACGATGGACTGGATGGCTCAGGAGCAGGAACGTGGTATTACCATTACTTCGGCTGCTACGACCACACGTTGGAATTATGCTGGTGATCAGTATAAGATTAACCTGATTGACACTCCGGGACACGTTGACTTTACGGCTGAGGTAGAACGTTCTTTGCGTGTACTCGACGGTGCTGTTGCTGCATATTGTGCGGTAGGTGGTGTTGAGCCACAGTCTGAGACTGTATGGCGTCAGGCTG
>CABSGW010000114.1 GCA_902477365.1 uncultured Prevotellaceae bacterium | reverse complement strand
AAAGACATAAAAAAACACCTTGAAGAGGATGTTATCAATCTCTTCAAGGTGTTTGGATTCAATCTTCAACGGTTTACAACAACCGCGTGTATCTTAGAATTGAAACGGCTTCTGTAACAAGCGAACAGACAGTTTGTCAAGCATGTCTCTTGTCATGCTGTCCAAATCATAAGTAGGACACCAATCCCACTCCTGACGGGCACAGGTATCGTCCAGGCTATCCGGCCAGCTGCTGGCTATGGCTTTCTTCAACGGATCGACATTGAACGACATTTTGAAATCAGGCACATATTTGCAAATAGCGGCATAAATGGTTTCCGGAGCAAAGCTCATGGAAGCAATGTTGAACGCATTGCGGTGAATCAGACGAGAAGGATCTGCCTCCATCAAATTCACTGCTGCTTTCAATGCATCGGGCATGTACATCATATCCATCAACACGCCATTGGGAATAGGACATACAAACTCTTCGCCACGGATCGCGGAGTAGTAGATATCAACCGCATAGTCCGTTGTACCACCACCCGGAGGGGTTACGTTCGAAATCAGACCGGGAAAACGAACCGCACGTGTGTCCACTCCATATTTATGGAAATAGTAATCACTCAGCAGCTCCGTGGTCACTTTACTGACACCATAAATGGTACGCGGACGCTGTACGGTATCCTGCGGAGTACCTACGGCCGGTGTTTCCGGACCAAACGAACCGATTGAGCTGGGAGTAAATACCGCACAGTTGTGATTACGGGCCACCTCCAGCACATTCCACAGTCCGTCGATACCGATCTTCCATGCCAACATGGGCTTGGACTCGGCTACCACCGACAACAATGCCGCCAAATTGTAGATTGTGTCGATGTTGTGCTTTTTAACCACAGCCTCGATCACCTCTCCACTCGTCACGTCACAAACCTCTGCCGGACCACTTTCCAACAACTCGCCCTTAGGCTCTGCACCGGGAATATAACCGGCAACAACAACTGGATAGCGCTTACGCAACTCCATGGTGAGCTCCGAACCAATCTGGCCGGTGGCTCCAATTACCAAAATATTCTTCATTACTTTATCTTAATAGTTAGGTTTCACTACTTAGCATACAAAGGAAATACTTTTTTTTTATATTTTCCGTGATTTCACATTGTTTATTCGAGGAAAATTACGTCCTTTGTACAGTCCTTAAAATATAGTATAAGTATGTACGGCAAAATGAAAGATTTCCTCTGCCAGACCTTGGCGGAGATAAAAGAGGCAGGCCTCTATAAAAACGAACGTCTGATTGAAAGTCCACAACAGGCAGCCATCCAGGTAAACGGCAAGGAAGTACTCAATTTCTGTGCGAACAACTATTTGGGTCTTTCCAATCATCCTCGCCTTGTCAAGGCAGCTCAGGACGTAATGAACCGCCGCGGCTACGGTATGTCTTCCGTGCGTTTCATCTGTGGAACCCAGGACATTCACAAAGAACTGGAGGCAGCGATCTCCGACTTCTTCAAGACCGAAGACACCATTCTGTATGCGGCTTGTTTCGATGCCAACGGCGGTGTGTTCGAACCGTTGCTGACGGCTGAAGACGCTATCATATCAGATGCACTCAACCACGCGTCTATCATTGACGGGGTACGCTTGTGTAAAGCTAAACGTTACCGGTATGCAAATGCCGACATGGCCGAACTGGAGCGTTGTCTGCAGGAGGCTCAGGAACAGCGTTTCCGTATCATTGTGACCGACGGTGTATTCTCAATGGACGGTAATGTCGCTCCGATGGATAAGATCTGTGATTTGGCAGAGAAATACGACGCATTGGTGATGGTAGACGAATCGCACTCTGCAGGTGTGGTTGGTGCAACCGGACACGGTGTAAGCGAGTTCTTCAACACCTATGGACGTGTTGACATCTACACCGGAACACTGGGCAAAGCTTTTGGTGGCGCTATGGGTGGATTCACCACCGGACGTAAAGAGATCATCGATCTGCTCCGTCAACGCAGCCGCCCCTATTTGTTCTCAAACTCGGTAGCTCCAGCCATTGTTGCAGCCGGTATCGAGACATTCAAAATGTTCAAAGAGAGCAACGAACTTCACGACAAACTGGCTAATAATGTAAGTTATTTCCGCGAGAAGATGGTTGCTGCCGGTTTTGATATCAAACCTACCCAGAGTGCTATCTGTGCCGTTATGCTGTACGACGCTAAGCTGTCTCAGGTTTACGCACAGAAGATGCAGGAAGAAGGTATTTACGTAACCGGTTTCTACTATCCGGTTGTTCCGAAAGATCAGGCGCGCATCCGCGTTCAGATTTCTGCCGGACACGAAAAAGAGCACCTTGATAAATGTATCAATGCCTTCATCAAAGTGGGTAAAGAACTGGGTGTGCTGAAATAAACAAAACATTGACCAATCCAAGATAAACCGGGGTTTCCTTCGTGAAGGGAATCCCGGTTTTTTGCTTAAAACAAATCAAGTTTTACACCTAAGGCCAAACTCAGGATATCCCATACCGACAGGTACGAATTGGTAAACTTACTAACCAGATACAAGTCACACGTACTCAGTTCATAATAGAATGAGATATTCTTGTGATAACGCCGCGCCGAACTGGGTATTTTATAACAGATACGTTGTCCGACAAACAAATGTGCCCGAATAGCAGTAGAAAACCCGTAATACTTCTTAGGATATTTGGATGGTTGGCTTTTCCAAAACTGTTCACCCGAAATGGTACTGAAAAACATTCCACAAGTAAGCGGTTCCAGTTCGAACCGCCGTCCCAAATCACAATGAAACGGTATATAACTTTGTTTGGCAGTAAACACAAAATGGCTCTCATCGGCATCAGCCTGCGGCAAATAGCCTACCAACAGGTCTGTCTCCCACTGTTTTTTCTTACCGTAGTGCCAACCCAATCCTCCCGAAACAGCTCCGATACTACCTGCATACTGCAATGTAAACTGACTAGGAATCAATTTATTCCATACCCTATACCGTTTCCGGACACTCTTTTCATAGCGACTCAGGTCATGACGCGTCGTATCCGCCTCAACGGTCCATAAAGCCTGGTTTGTTTCACCACATACAGGCAAACCAACCACCAGCATCAGCAAACTAATAATCCACTTTTTCATATTCAAAGGTATCGCCATGAAGGGTAAATACTAAATAAGCCCGCTGCTTGGCCGAACCGCATTCATAATAGATGATGCCGTCACCAAAAATCTCATCTTGCGAAAAATTATGATCGTGTCCGCAAATGCAAAACTGCAAATCGGGAAATTTGCGTAACTCTTCCTGAAACAATAGAGCCACGTTATTATTGAACTGCTCCGTCATAGGCTTGGCATGCATGGCTACCACCGTATGTTTGACTTCCTCGTCCAATAATTCCCGCTGGGTACGGATAAAGGAAAAGTCGGGAATGGCAACCGAATAATCATACTCAAACGCATTGGTATTCAAGCATAAAATGCGATGATCTCCTGCCGTAAAGGCAAAATTCGTTTTCCCAAAAACCTTGTCGAACACATTCTCGCCCTCTCCCAGACAGTCGTGATTCCCTATCAAACACACATAGGGCATTTTAAGGTTGTTCAAGACATCGCGCATCCACAAAAATTCTTTCGTCAATCCAAAATCGGCCAAATCGCCGCAATGCACCACAAAATCAATGTCTCCTCGCCTATTAATAGCTTTCACGGCCTTTTCGGTCTCATCGTACCAACGCTGCGTGTCACTCATCACCGCAAAGCGTATGGTATCTTTTCCCGTACAACGCTCCTCTATACGCTCCATATTGCGTTTGTTGATACCCGTCTCACCCGTGATGCGTACATCATACGGATGATACTCTATCAAATCGCAGGCGCTATAAAGAAACGCTACCGAACTATATAACAGCAAATTAACGCAAGCATACCAAAATCTCTTCATGAACTCTCCAACCTTTATATACGTTTATTCCTATCATCACCTTCTTGCCAAAAGGCTTATAGATGGAAGCAGGAATACTGTGTAAAGATACTTTTTAACTACACAAAGTTTTCTTCTTTTAGTGTTAATAATAGTTAAGTCAAAAACTTTTAACTAAATGCTCGTTTTTACACTCCTGTACAAACAAGTCGCACCCTCACTATAAACAACCGAGAAGGGCATCTCGTTACAACGCTCCTATGGGTTGGTTACAACGAGATGCCCTTCTCGGTTTATACGACTGAAAGTAGCTGTTACTCAAAAGCCGACTGCTGATGCTCTACCTCTTTCAGTTTTTCAGGAGAAACGCGTTTAACAGCTTCACGCCGACTACGTACTTCCATTTTATCCGTTCCGGCTTTTTCTTCTTTATCATCGTACAACAATGTATGGTCGGCCGCAACGCTTTCCATCTCCAGCACAGCCGGAGCAGGCATGTGCTTACCGTCCCACAACACGGAGGCGCGCACCTTTATTTTTCCGGGACGAACACCCGCACGCAACAATACAGCCGCCGTTCCCCATCGGACTGGGGCCGGATTGGCCTCGATCGAGGCATCGCCCAACACTTCGGCATCGCCTTCCACCACCTCGAAACGTATAAAATAATTGTTCAACCGTTTCACCACACCGTTACCATCGGCCACGGCGGCCACCAACGTCACCAGGTCCGACCCATCGGCACGTAGCGGCTGCCCCTCGTTGTCTGCCCACAGCAACAACTGCCGGGGGCGTCGGGAAGGCATCACCTTGTGACTGGCCACCACCGCCCCGTTACGGATGCCTTCTGCCAACAAATACGATTCCTTCTGCTTACCGCTACGCGACAAAGCCTTGTCGCGCATAAAGTCGAACACCCCCTCGAAGATCACGATAGGTGACGGCATTCCTCCTTTTTTCCGAGCCACAGGTTTCACGTAAGTATGGTGTTTGCCCGCATCGCTCCACGCCGTCAGACGCACCGTATCACAATTTGAATAGACCGTCACGTCCGCAGGAGAAAACGGAGTCATCTCATTAGCCACATAAACCATCGGCCCGCTTTCGGCCAACGGATGGAGCGCACCGGCATCGCGCTGTGCCTTAAACAAGTAGTACGAAGTCTTGGGCTGGCGGAACGCGTCCATAATGCCTCCATAAAAAGGGTCGGGATGATAACCCCGCTGGTGGTCGAACGAGTGCCACAACGTTCCGCCCACATGTTGGCGCGGGGTCTGGTAAAGTGTCTCAAAACAAGTGTATTGATACGACGGATGGGCGTAATGCCTGGCCTGTACCAACATCGGCACTTCGCCCCATGCACGGCTCACGCGACTGGGACTGTTGTGCGATCCCCAGTCGTCTACACAGTCGCCCCACTCCCGTGTAAAGTAGGTGATAGTACTGTCTGAGGCTTCCTCGGCATCGGCCGGATTGCCCGTCGAGGGGTGACAAAACAGCACTTTGTAGTACTCATGCCCACGCGCCCTGCTATCGCACGCGGTGTAGCACGAGGCATACGGATACTCCTCATGCACCAGGCGGTCAACCCGTCGGGCAAACGTATCAGGATACCAGGTTTCGTTCAGAATAGGTTCCCACAGCCACACCGACGGATGGTTGCGGTCGCGACGCACCATCTGCCGAACATTGTCGTACACCCGCTCGGCAAACTCTGGTTTATCGTTCCAGAATTGCCATCCCGGCGTATTGACAATAACCAATAATCCCAGTTCGTCGCACGCATCCATAAAGGCCGGATCTTGCGGATAATGGGCGTTACGTATCACCTTCAGTCCGGCATCGCGCAACTTTTTCGCATCGCGCCAATGCAGACTGTTTGAGAGCGCATTGCCCACTACAGCATAATCCTGATGCCGGTTGGCACCTATCAGCTTGCCCTCATAGGGCTTTCCATTCAACCAAAAGCCGTCGCGTCCGCGAAACTCGAAGCTGCGTATGCCCAAACGGCGCATATACCCGTCCACCACCCGGCCACGCTGGTCGTAGAGCCGTACTTCCAGGCGGTACAAGTTTGGCGATTCCGGACTCCACAAAGTCGGCTTTTTCAGCCGGACTGTCTCGCTGACGGAAACGGCACGGCCGGCGGCCACATTGAGTCCGCACTTGCGCGACGAGACCAGACCGCCCGACGCATCGTACAAGCGGAACTCGACACGCCCTTTATGGTTGTTGGCCGAAGCATTGCGCACATGCAGGTCAAGCCGCACCGTAGCAGCCTGTTCCGACACTTCCGAATAGGAGACGAACAACCCGCCGCCGGCAACTTCTTTCTCCACATTGGGATCGGTCACATACACGGCATGATGGCTCACCAACCAGCAATCGCGGTAAATACCTCCAAAATAGGCAAAATCGAGCACGTCCTGTGCCTTTCCGGGTGGATAGCTGGGATCGTCACTGTTGTCGGCTTTAACGGCCACCACATTCTCGGTATCCCAACGCACGGCTTCGGTAATGTCGACAGCCACGGGCAAGAAGCCTCCATAGTTTACCCGCAGCAACTTTCCGTTCAACCACACTTCGCTCTTACCCATGATGGCCTCAAAATGCAGGAACAGCCGCTTCCCCTTCAACCGGTCAAGCGGACGAAAATGCTTGCGATACCACACCACACCCTGATAGTTGGTGCAACCGCTGGCCTCGGTGGGCAACAGTTCAATACCGTCGGGCAAGGAGACCACCGCCCACCGGCTATCGTCCAACTCGGGACGGGCGGCATCGGCCACATCGCCCCGGTGAAACCGCCATGCGGGATTCATGTTAAACACTTCTCGCCCGCTTCCGGGCAGTTCATAGAATCCTGCCGTCGAGAAACGCGCCCTATGCAACGTATCAGGTGCGCCATAGCCGGAGAAACAGCCTCCCAGCAACAGGAGGAACATTACAAACATCTTTGTTGGCATATCAACTGGTATTAAGAATTTTACAATTACCTTTTTCACAAACGCTGCAACACGCCGCCTTGCGTCCTATTCCGCTAACCGACGGGCCGACTCACGCAACTCTGCCCGCAGCGCCTTGGCCTGCCCGTCCGTCAACGTGTCAAGCAAAGCCCAAAAACGCGGCCCGTGGTTCATCTCCCGCGTGTGACAGAGTTCGTGTAACAAGACATAATCGACCAACCGGGAGGGGAAAAAGAGCAAGTAAAGGGACAAATTGATATTGCCCCGCGACGAGCAGCTGCCCCAACGGGTGCGCATGTTCTTGATGGTGACGCGCTGGTAGCTGAACCCATGACGGATGGCATAGTCGGCCAATCGGCCGGGCAGCAACGCCTTGGCCTGCACACGCAACGCCTCCATCACCACCCGGTGCAACCATTGCTGCATACGCTGCGTCTCAAAGCGAACACCGGGCGGATACACGATGGTGACCGTCCCCGTGCGACTACGCAAAAAGAATCCCGGTTTCACACCTTGCTCAAACTTCAGCTGCAACAAATCGGTATCAATCCGAAAGTTGGAATTTATCGGTATCACACGTACAAAGATACGGCGTAAGGAATAAAAAAACAACTCTCCCGCACAGAAAGATGGTATCCGCACCATTGACCGGGTAACGTTCCTACGTGTCCGTTCCAACGAGAAGCGCATCTCGTCAAAACAACCACGCGGGGACGTTATCCAAGTGTGATGAAAACTGCCAGACCCGTTCGAAACAAAATAATTCTCAAAAAGGGTATTTTTTCCGGAAAAGAAGTGATTCGACTAAACTCAAAAACGCTATCTTTGTTTGCGCAAATAACCGTAACACCTATCTGTAAACCTGTTTAAACACAATGAAAAAAACATTTCAAAGACTTTCCACCCCGATGCGCATCCTGATGTGTTGCATCCTTCTCACGTTCTCAACCATCGTACAAGCCGAAACCGGCAAGGCGACAGAAGCTGTCAAAGCCCTGATAGAACGCATCACACCCGGTTATAGCAACCAGTTCACCCTCAGACAGACCCCTTCCGGCCAACAGGGAGACGCTTATGAAATATCGGGAAAACGAGGACACATCGTGCTACAAGGAAACAACGCCATTGCGCTGGCCGTGGCCTACCACCATTATCTAAGAGAGGTATGCGACGTGCATTTGTCGTGGTGTGGCGACCGCATCAACCTGCCTCGCCGGTTACCTGCCCC
>CABSGW010000113.1 GCA_902477365.1 uncultured Prevotellaceae bacterium | reverse complement strand
GGGGTGTCTGTCCATCCGCCTGCCAAATCTATCCGCACAGCACTTCGTCCCCATACAATTTGATCTTTATAGACGCTTAAATGCGGGGTGTGTTTGGGTCTGGGAGTGTTCCGGATCAGTTCCTGCTGCAATAATCGGTAGGCGCGTTCCTCCTGTTTTTGATAGTCTTTTCCTTGTATTTTCAGCATTTCGGCTCTCCACATAAAATCTCTCATCCGGGTGATTGAAGGTGTTGTCTCGGGGAGTGTTGGGGGGACTTCTAAATGAAAGGCAGAATATTCCTCGGCAATTTGTTGTAAATTGAGCTGATAGAAAATACTTTTGTTGTGATTCGCGGCGATAAGAGGAAGGATCTGTTTGCGTAATTCAATACGTTGTGCTTCGCTTCTTTTGAGATTGGCTTTATCTGAAAGATCACTTGCCGATAAACGTTGGCATACATTCCATGCGGCACTAAGGTCTTCCGATGGATAATCATTGAGCATCCATGTTAACAACTTGCCCAATAAGTCTAAATCGGTAGAGATCGGAAATAATTTGGAGGACTGTAAATCAGTTGTATCTGCTAACCATTCCGGTTGAATATGGTGTTGTTGCAGCCATTGAGTGACGGGCTGGTTTAAAAAGTGTGTAGCTTGGTTTTCAACAGTTCCGCTAAATGTATCGTGATATCCATAGGGACGTAATGCATAATGTTTATCCCCTATTGGGACTACATCTACGCATTGCCCTGGCAGCAAGTTCATTGTCCAATTGCATTCGGGAATTCCGGTTACAATATTTTCGCGAGTGAAAGTCCATCGGGATGAGAGGTACGAGTTTTCAACCCATATGTTTTGGTTTTGTTCCGTGAACTGGTATGTAACAGAAGCGTTCTGTGTAAAAATGGAAGGGTGTGGTTTAACCTCTTTTTGAATAATGAAACGTTGGTCTTTTATGAGATTCTGGATTGCAGTGGTAGAGGATATTAATTCTCTACTCGTACCAAAATGATAGAATTCTCCTCCGGACAATGGGAGAATAGCTACACGCAAATCTTGCAGTCCTGCATCCGGTTTAGACGGATGTGTGCCTAAGGCACAACCAAAATGGGAGTATAGATCATAAAAACAGCATGTTCCGTTTTCTTTTGAGCGTGCTCGGAGCAAGGATACAGCTTTGTCGCTTAATATCCAAATACCAATATCCATTAATGAATAATGTGTTTGCATGGAGTGGCTCAGTAGCTCGGTTGATGGTTTTTGCAACATGTAATCTAACACTTCGGGCGTGTTACGATTCATCATGAATACACCGTGATTGGTGGCTAGAGTCTGATCAACCCATAACCCGTAGCAGACGACATCGGCATCGGGTATTTCGGGTAAACTTTCAGTCGTTCTTATATAGACATCACCACTGACGATCATAGTACGTAGTTTATCCGGAGCTTTCTCCAGCATCTTTTCATACAGAGGCGTTTGCAGTGTTAACAATGTTTGGTCTATTCGCTGCCCTCGTTCCCAACGGAACGCAGGGATCGGCGTCAGTACTTTGCCGGTTGTAGCATAGGCGGGTAATCTGCGGCTTTGTCCTCCGGCATGTATCAAAATGCGTTTCTCTTTTGCCAACCATTGTGTAAAGTCTGATTGTTCTTGTTCTTCGGCTGATTGGCAAGACTCCAATAACCAGATGGTACCACCTCCCGATCCCAATTTTTTATTGATGGGATCGGAGGTGCAAAACCATTCGGTAGTTGATACATGTGTTATGTCGTGAAAGTTTTCTACAAGATTCGGAGGTAATGAAAGTAGCTTTTTCATTTGTTTCAAACGTAGCGTGCTTGTTGTTCTTTAGTTTGCAGTTGTAAAGCGGAATTGCTTGAAGTACACTTGTACTTCTTTGTCGCTTTTATTTTTTAATCGGATCTTAAGCACTTTTTGTTGAGGCAAACTAGTAGCTTTGAGCATTGTCTTTCCTTGTTGTTGCAGGGATACTACTTGCCATTCATTGTTTTCAAGTGCCACTTCGCATATAAATGACTGAGTGATGTCTGGAGTAGTTCCCAAGTCAAACGTGAGTGATTCTAGTTTTCGTGCATAATCCATGGTAATGGTGATGTCGGCATTTGCAGGCCATTTGATTACCTCATTAGATGGAGATACGTTTACTTGGTTTCCTTTGTTGCGGATAGGTTGGGTTGCAAGTTGTGGAACATTGCTACTCAGTGTAAATGGTTGGTAAACGGCACGTGTATCCAGTGCAACATTATTACGTTTGTTGAATTGCTCGGTTGCTTGTGCAAAAAGGGTGTTGAATGCGGGTAATAGTACTTCACTACCAATTTTTACTCCTGGTTGATAGGGGTTCTGATTGTAGGTAGCATCCAATGTGTACATTTGCGACAAGAGCGCTTTGGAGTGCGTATAGCTTTTGTTGAATAACTGTTTGTCATTATCCTTTGCAGCCAGTGTCATTGTCAAAATGCTTTGCCCATATTCGCCTACCAATTTGGCTTGTCTTAACCACGGGTCAAGTTCATTTATTAAGGGGCGGTTCTCTGTATTGGCAATTAATACATCCGCTGCAACGCTGAGTTCGTTGCATCCTTTTTGAATGATGGCGGATAATCGGCTATCAAATTCACCGGCTTTGTATTTCTCTACGAAAGCTTTAATGGTAGGTTGTAGCTCAACCGATTCGTCACGATTGAATCCATGTCCATTAGGACCTAGTGCGGAACTATGGCTGGCGAATGTCTTTAGATAGCAGCTTGCACTGGGCAATAAGTCGTTGATGGCACGTTTCCAAGACGCGTCACTGTCGTATTTATGCATATTCCAGGAGTAATCTGCTACGGAGAAGAGTGATATTTTTGAAGCTTCGGCATGTTCCATCGGGTTGGATACGAATCCAGACAGATCTTCTTTGATGGTTGTATCGTTTCCGTAGACAGGGCCTAACAACATGTGGTCACGTACATAATCGGATACAGGGAAGTTCCACCATATAAATGCTTTACGTTTGATAAGGGGATTGATAAAGTCCATAGACTGTTTATCTATGCATGCAATAACTCTATCACCGGTCCACATAATTTGAATGCCTGGGTTTAACTTACTCCCTAAGGTTGTGAGATAACCACCTTTTACATTAGACCATGATTTGTTGTATTCGGTGGGACACATGATTAGAGGAGCAACGTCTTTTTTTACCTTTACAAAGTGATCGTCGATGTAATTCAGCAGATTGGCTTGTCGATCGGCTTTTGTTCCTTCACCGGAAATGTCGTCAAAGAATACAGCAAAGGCCCTTACGCCAAGTTGATACATGTTTTCAAATTTAGCCAAGAGAAGATCACGGTCAGTATCGTTCCATTTTATGTCTCCTCCCGGATGGATAGCCCAATAAAAGATCACTCCGTTTTTATGAGCTACGTCTACCAACTCCTTGAGTTGTGCAGCTTCTTTTTCCGGATATGGTTTCCGCCAGTTAGGTACACTGTGGTAGGGATCGTCTTTAGGACCATACAGGTAAGTGTTCATTTTGTTTCGGCCATAAAACTCCAGCTGGCGGATACGCGCAGCGTGACTCCAAGGTGTACCGTAAAAGCCTTCTACAACGCCCCGATAGGGTACATCCGGATAATCGGTTATTTCGGTGGGATAGACAGTTCTGTTATCCATTAATTGCGCCAAAGTCTGTACGGCATAAAACAATCCTCGTTCGTCTGTTCCGGCCAATGTGATTTGATTTTTTTGAATAGAAAGGTAATAACCCTCGGGCTTAAGAGGAATTTTTTTCTTGTATTTATTGATCGCTTTATTCCCTCGTATGCCGGCTGTTATCGTGAAAGCTTTGTTTTCTCCGTTTTGTTGCGGAATGATTCGCTTTAGTTCGTTGTAAGCATAGCTGTCTTTTAAAGACGCATCCATGATGATGCGATAACTATCAGGTATCTTTATGGCTACAGCAGTGGTATCTGTTTGTATTACTTGCGGAGTAGGATTGATTCTTGATGAGCTTTGTGCTATTAACATATGCGGTACACATGCCAATAGGAAAAAAGCGAATGAGAACATACTTTTTTGCATATAAAATGGAATGTTTAATTGTGTTATTGCTACAAATATAGCCTTTTTTGCTGATTTCTCCAATAATGATGATATTGAAAAACAAAAGAAGTTTTAGTAGAGACTAAAACTTCTTTTGTTTTTCAATATCTAAATGAGGTTGTTTACAGACAAGATTGTATAAACTCTTTCATTTCAGGTGTATGTGCTTCAACGCTTTGCAAGAGTTTGAATTGTGCTTTTGTGCGCACTAAATTGTGTTCGGCATATGCCGTCTTATAATAAGTATCACCATTGATGTAATCGGCCAGGAATCTGACACATTGCATGTAGGGGAATAATGCGGCAGCGTAAGGAAGGTTCTCTATTTCGAGCGGGGTGAGGAATACCCGTGCCGATTTTAAATAACCATTTGTGAATTGCTTGAATATTTCCATATTGAAGTTCACGTTGTCAAGGTCTTTATCATCTTCTTTTCCGGTATTGGCTGCAGAACGCAGGAAGTCACCGAAATCGGAGAAAATAAAGTTCGGCATAACCGTATCAAGGTCGATCACACATAAAACATTACCGTCTTTGTCGAACATCATGTTGTCTACTTTTGTGTCGCAATGACAAATACGTTTCGGTAGTTTGCCTTCACGATGCAGGCGTTCGCCTTTGCACATTTCCTCAGCACGTTTCTCTATTTCATCAATGTAATATTTTACCTCGGCAACGCGTCCCACCTTATCCTCTTTAACAGCGTCACGTAATTGCTGCAAACGGAATTCCATATTATGGAAGTCTTTAATGGTTTCGCCTAACTGAACAGGAATATCGGCCAACATTGCTTGGAAGTTACCAAAAGTTTCTCCTACTTCGTAAGAACTTTCGGGAGTTACGCCGCTTTTTGTTATTGCGTCAGGAATGAAAACCATGATACGCCAATATTTTTCATTGTCAAAATAAAAATATTTGCCTGTTTCCTTGTTGGGAACGAATGTAAGTACTTTACGGTCAATGTCGGGAGTATTGGCTTTTTCCAATTTGCCGCGTATGTGTGATGTTACAGCCAAGATGTTGTCCATCAGCATTTCCACGTCAGGGAAAATAGCATTGTTAATGTGTTGCAATACATAGTTCGGGCAGTTATCCTCATTCGTTTCAACTTGGTAGGTTGTATTGATAAGGCCATTTCCCAGCGGTTTAATTTCTTTAATTGTACCCTGAATGGCGAACTGAGAGACGATAGCATTCATTTCATTCATTTCCATGCTGTTTTAGATTTATTTTAAGTTTTAGAAATTAGCATTGGTCTTTTAGTTGCTTTACTATGTGAAGAGCAAATACAACTATTTAACCACAAAGATAGAAAAAAAGAGTATTGAAATAGCTTGTCTTTCGTATTAATTTTTGTGAATATGTAACTTATTCTTTGCTGATACTCGTTTTTATCCGGTATTTCGTATCTTTGAAATCAATATTAGTTACAGAGATATGAAAGACGTGGTGTTATTGGATAATTATGACTTGTTCTTGTTCGATTTTGATTTGACGCTTGCCGATGGGAGTGATTGGATTGTTCATAGTTATCAGCGTGTGTTGGCAGAGTATGGCTTTAAGGAAGTTTCGGATGTGACGGTACGGTGTACAATTGGCTTGACTGTTGAAGAATCGTTTCAGGTGATGACAGGTGTAAATGACGCTACCCTGTTGGGTGAACTTAGGGATGCATACAAGGCAGTTTGCCGTCCGGGCATTGTGGAGCATACTCACTTTTTTGCGGATGCTGTGGCGTTTTTGAAACGGTTGAAGGGGATGAATAAGACAATCGGGGTGGTCTCAACCAAAGAAGCTAGTACGATCAAACGTTGTTTTGAGCATCGGGGGATAAAGCAATTACCGTCAATCGTGTTGGGACGTAGTGAGGTGGTTTGTGCCAAACCGTCTCCCGAAGGACTGCAAAAAGCTTCTGAAATACAACATGTTTCTCTCAATAAAGTGTTGTATTTCGGGGATTCCATTGTAGATGCCGAAGCAGCACAGCGCGCACCGGTTGATTTCGTAGCTGTGGTCAAAGGAAATTACGCCGAATCCCATTTTAGAACTTTTCCTACAAAGGCGATCATTACTTCTTACGATTGTTTAGGCTGATCGTGTGATTCGGTGAGTGTGGATAGCAATCCGGCACAGGCATCCTCCAGTATGTCTATAACGTATTCAAAATCATTATCGTTTCCGTAATAAGGATCCGGTACGCAATTGGTCTGTATCTGTCTGCAATAAGACGCGGCAAGTTTTAGTTTGTGTGTCTGTGCGGAAGGACATAAAGAGAGCAATGCTTTCATATTCTGATCGTCCATTCCAATAATTAAGTCAAACTTCTCGAAGTCTGCCGCACAGATGGGGCGGGAACGGTGTGTGAGCAGGTAACCGCGACGTAATGCGTGTGTTCGCATGCGTTTGTCAGGTAATTCATCTTGGTGGTAATTGATGAGTCCTGCGGAATCTATATCGAACCGGGCTGATAGGTTCGCCTCTTCTACGATTTTTCTGAATATCCCTTCGGCCATCGGAGAACGACAAATGTTGCCCAGACAAATAAATAAGATTTTTGTTTTCATGTGTGCAAAGATACAAAGACTATATGGTTTGTGTTGATGAGATGCCCATCTATTTTGAAGAGACTGGGCATCTGTTTTTGCGGAAAAGGGCTTCTCGGTATTCTGTCTGAGTTGGATTTGTTACCTGAGAAGTGGTTGTTTCTTGGTAGGTGATATTCTGCTTATTTTGCATTCTTTTAAGTGCTTTTTGTAGAGGTGTCAATAAAATATATTACCTTTGCACATTAATTATATAGACTATAATAGTACGATGGATTTAGATATGTTGACAGCCGTATCTCCGATAGACGGTCGCTATCGGAGTAAGATTGAGTGTTTAGCTCCCTATTTTTCAGAATATGCCTTGGTGAAGTATCGTGTACGCGTTGAGATAGAATATTTTATTACGCTTTGTGAACTTCCTTTGCCTCAGTTAGCCTTGTTTGATAAGAACCTGTTTGTGAAACTACGTTCCATATACGAGAATTTTAGTGAGGCCGATGCTCAGAAGGTAAAAGACATCGAGGCTGTTACCAATCACGATGTAAAGGCTGTAGAATATTTTATTAAAGAGCAGTTTGACGCAATAGGCGGATTGGATGCATATAAGGAGTTTATCCATTTTGGTCTGACTTCTCAGGATATTAACAATACCTCTTTCCCGCTGATGATCAAAGATGCGTTGGAGGCTGTTTATTATCCCATGTTGCAAGAGCTGATAGCGCAGCTTGATGCGTATGCTGAAGAGTGGGCTGATATTCCGATGTTGGCTAAAACGCATGGGCAGCCGGCTTCTCCTACACGATTGGGAAAAGAGGTGCGTGTGTTCTCTTATCGGTTGGAGCGTCAGCTGCAGTTGATGAAGGCATGTCCGATTACGGCTAAGTTTGGCGGTGCTACCGGAAATTACAATGCGCACCATGTGGCCTATCCGGAGTATGACTGGAAAACCTTCGGAAATTGTTTCGTTAGTGAAAAGTTGGGTTTGGAGCGTGAGGAGTATACAACGCAAATTTCAAATTACGACTGTCTGGGTGCTTTGTTTGATGCCATGAAACGTATTAATACCATCATTATCGATTTGGATCGTGATTTCTGGCAATATGTTTCAATGGAGTACTTCAAACAGAAGATTAAAGCCGGTGAGGTGGGGTCAAGCGCCATGCCTCATAAGGTAAATCCTATTGACTTTGAGAACTCTGAGGGAAATCTGGGTGTCGCCAATGCTATTCTGGCTCATTTGAGCATGAAGTTGCCGGTTTCGCGTTTGCAGCGCGATTTGACCGACTCTACCGTGTTGCGGAATGTCGGCGTTCCGGTCGGGCATATGGTTATCTCTATTCAGAGTACCTTGAAAGGGTTGCGTAAATTGTTGCTGAATGAAGAGGCTATCCGCGCCGATTTGGAAAACTGTTGGGCTGTGGTTGCCGAAGCCATTCAAACAATTTTGCGCAGAGAGGCCTATCCGCATCCTTACGAAGCGCTGAAAGCATTGACACGTACCAATGAGGCTATCACTGGCGACAGTATTCTTCGTTTTATCGAAGGGTTAGATGTGCCTGAATCTGT
>CABSGW010000112.1 GCA_902477365.1 uncultured Prevotellaceae bacterium | reverse complement strand
GGCCACACACGTATGGTGGGATTGTAAATAATTGGATTTAAAATGACTATTACGAATATGAAAAGAAATATTAGAAACGGCCTGTTCAAGACATCGCTTTTAGGAGTGGCATTGGTGGCCGCTACTTCTTGCTTGGATTGGACAGAAGTGGAAAGTTTGGAGTTAAATGCTCCTACCTTGGAATCTCAGAATCCAGAGCTGTATGCACAATACCTGCAATCGCTGGTGGACTTCAAGAACTCAGATCATCAGGTGGTGATTGCTTCCTTCAATAATCAGGGAGGTATACCTTCTAACCGCAGCCAGCATCTTTGCGATATGCCCGACAGCTTGGATTACATTTGCTTTGCCAATGTATTGGAAGTAAGTCAAGTGAACAAGGACGAGATGTCCGAGGTGCGTAAGAAAGGTACCAAGGTGATTGGTTTGATAGACTTCGATAAAATAGATAGCGATTGGAAGGCTATCTTGGAAGCTGAAGCCAATCAGCAGCCTGCTCCTGCCGAAGAAGGGCAGGAAGGAAGCGAGGGTGAAGACGATGTAGAGGTAGATAATGCTACTCGCTTCATTGAATTCTGCAAGGCTGAAACAACCAAAGCTCTTGATGCCTGCACCGCTTTAGGGGTAGATGGTATCGAAATGAACTTTACCGGATACGATTTGAATTCTTTGGTAGAAGAAGCTATTGCAGCTGAAACAGCCCGTCAGGGAGCATTTTTCGATTTGATTGCTGCTTGGAAAGCTGTAAATGCCGACAAAGATTTGTTGTTCAAAGGACTTCCGCAGAATGTAATGACCAAGAGCATTCTGTCTGAATGTAAATACATCATTGTATATGCTCATCATGCGGTGAATTTGTCTCAGATGTCTTACTTAGTTCACATGGGTATAGTGAAGGATGTACCTACCGATCGTTTTGTAATCGGTGTATCTACTCCGTATAAGACAGCTTCAGGAGATGCTTACGGCCAGTTTGTAGACGGAACTTCCAGTATCATCGGTGCTGCTAACTGGGCTTTGGGTATATCGGATGTGTTTACCAGAGTCGGTATCTCTGTAGATAATATCGAAAAGGATTATTTTAATGTAGCACGTATTTATCCTACATTGAAAGATGCTATCAATATCATAAGTCCAACTGTAAAATAACGATTATCTATGAAATTAAATAAATTATTATTCACTGCTGTAGCCGGCTTTGCCACTTTGCTGGTCGGTTGCCAAGAGTATGATGAAGACAAGCATCATTACGACAACCAGCTTTTTATTTCTTCTTCTATCTTTACGAAAGAAATAAAATTTAAAGCGGGCGATGACAAGCTACAGGATGGCTTGTCGGTAGCCATTGCCAAGCCGGAAGCCTATGACATCAAGGTAACAATGGAGCCTGCTCCAGAGTTATTGCCTACTTATCGCTTGGCTTATTACGATGAAAATGCCATATTGCTGCCCGAAGAATATTATTCTATGTCTGAAACTTCTACGGTGATTTCGTCGGGTGCTGTGGCCAGTGCTAAACTGCCTATCGAATTCAGTAACATCGGTAATCTGGATAGAAACGAAACGTATGTATTACCGATAACTGTGCAATCGGCCGATGGTATCGGCATTCTGCAGAGTGCTAAGAATTACTATTACGTGTTCCGCGGAGCTTCCTTGGTGAACGTGGTTTGTAACATTGCTAAGAACAGAGCTTATCCGGACTTTAATGACGATGCTAAGTTTAATAATCTCTCTCAACAGACTATGGAGGTATTGTTCAAGGCAAACGCATTTCCCAATCAGCTGAACACCTTGATGGGTATTGAAGGCCATTACTTGCTGCGTATGGGTGATGCTGGTGTACCTTCTAACCAGCTGCAGGTGGCTACTAGTAGCGGTAATTTAACCAGTACTGACTTGACATTCGAAAGCAACAAATGGTATCACGTGGCAGTTACTTTCAATCGCGGCAATATTAAGGTATACGTGAACGGTGAAGAAAAATATGCCGGTAATGTAAGTATGTCTTCAGTTGACTTGGGTGCCAAGCATCATAACGAAGAAGATGGTAGTCGTGTGTTCTGGATAGGTTATTCTTATTCTTCTGACCGCTTCTTCGATGGTGTGGTATCTGAAGTTAGAATCTGGAATAAGGAACTGACAGCCGATGAAATCAAGGCTCCTAATCATTTCTATACGGTAGATCCCGCATCAGATGGACTGCTTTCTTACTGGAAGTTTGATGATGGTGCTGGTCAGGTAGCTAAAGACTATACAGCCAACGGTTACGATTTGACTATCGAAGATGAACCTACGTGGGTACCGGTTTCTTTGCCGGAAAATTAATTCTTTAACGATTTAACATATGAATATGAAAAACAATTTAAGATATACTTTCCTGTCATTGTTGCTGTGTGGCATGGCGTTTACAGCGTGCGAGGACGATGTGACCGTGGGTCAGGAAGTGGATGAATCTCAATATGAAAATGTCACAAAATTGCAGGGGTTGCTGGTGGATCAGTCTACCAATAAGAATAGTTCTGTGATTGAGATGAGAGGTGATGTACATAGTACAGACATATCTTTCCGTTTGTCTAAATTGCCCAACAAGGGAGTGGACGTGAAGATTACCGTAGATGAAGCTTATGCTGCTGAATACAATGCTGCACATAATACTACGTATGAAGTATACCCCGCTGCCAATGTGAAAATAGCCAACGATGGTGTGTTTGTACTGGCTCCCGATGATAAGGTTACACCTAGCATCAAGGTAACGCTCAATGCGTTCGATGGCATGAAGGAAGATAAGACTTATATCGTGCCTATTACAGCTAGCTCTACTACAGAAGGTGTAAGTTTTACCAAGGAGTCTCAACATATGGTGCTGTTGATTACTGACTGCCGCAACAAGCCCAATAACTTCAAGGGCGATGGTGCTGTGACTATGGTGTTGTATTTCGAAGTAAACGATACTAATCCGCTGAATGCACTGGAATTCTTGACTGAAAGTGGTAAATATTACTTCGACCACGTGGTGCTCTTTGCTGCCAACATCAACTGGGATCCCGTGAAGAAGCGTGTATACTTGGCAAACAACCCTAACGTACAATTCTTATTGGACAACAACGAAGAATACCTACAACCGCTTCGCAGAGCTGGTATAAAGGTGATTCTGAGTATCTTGGGTAACCATGACGAGGCTGGAGTAGCTCAATTGTCGGACATGGGTGCTCGTGAGTTTGCCAAGGAACTAGCTGCTTATTGCCGTGCCTATAACTTGGACGGTGTAGCGTTTGATGATGAATATTCAGATAATCCGGATTTAAATAATCCTTGGTTTGCTCCTCAATCAGCTTATGCAGGTTCTCGCCTGATGTATGAATGTAAAAAGGCAATGCCTGAAAAAATAGTTTCTCTGTATAATTTGGGCGCTATGTATTCTGATAGACTGGAGATTGTCGACGGTGTTGATCCCGGTCAGTATTGTGACTATGCAGTAGCCGACTACGGTGGTGCTGCTAGTCCGGGTGTAGGCATGACTTTGAAGCAATGCGGTGGCATGTCAATTGAACTTCGTCGCGGTAGTGGTGATTCCAGTGAATCTACAGCAAAACGTAAAAAAGAGCAAGGATATGGTTATTACATGTTCTTTGCTTTGGATCCTTCTTTGTATAGAAGTCAAGTTGGACGTTTGCAATCAGTATGTAGAGGATTATATAATCAAGAATTGCTTTATCCTACTCATCAATATAAGAAAAACAGTACGGAGCGCATTCCTTTAAATTAATATTCGAGCTTGTTTAAATTTTATTTTCTCTTATTATGAGAACTGTTTTTGAAGATTTTTCTGTGCTGTGATAAAGAGCATAGCGAGCTATGTGACGAAGAACAGCACAGAAAAAGACTGAAAACAAACTCAGAAGAAGCAGAATAAACTCTTTCTGAATATAATTTAAACAAGCTCTTAGTGTATTTTCATAAAATAATAGTCTGATATGAAATTTTTAAACGTTTTACTGATAACATTGTTTGCAACAACGTTGTTTTGGGGTTGTTCTGACGATGATGATTCTACAGCAGGAGTGAATAGTTCGATTTCTTTGTCAACTGGAATAGTTCAGGTGGACAAAAAGGGAGGAGAAGTAAGTGTAACGGTAACTAGCTCTGGTTATTGGAGATTGGCTGGTGTGTGTGACTGGGCTCATCCGTCTGTTACTTCCGGGAAAAATGGTGATGTAGTAACTTTTACAATAGATTCCAATGAAGAGAATGTTTATCGTTGTTGTACATTCAAGTTCTTTGTTGGAGCGCAAGTAGCCCCATTGAAAATAGAATCTTATCCGGGTTATGTAATGCAACTACTTTCTGAAGAAAGCTTATCTTTCAGTAGAGATAAAGATATTCTTACGATTAAGTTAAATACAAATATAGAAGATCCTACTATTGCTTTTAGTGACGGAGGTGAGGAATGGATTACTTTCATTAAACGTGCAGAGTTTGGAGAAAAAGTATCTTTGCAATTCGAAGTTGCAGCCAATGAAACCTATAAAAATCGTTCTTCTAGAATTACACTTTCTAGTCCTTTGGTAGATAATGAGGTTATTGTTGATGTTCTGCAAAAACAGACTGATGCTATTATTACAGATCAACAGTCTATCGTGCATGATTTATCCGCTAGGACTATTTCTTTTGAAGTTAAATATAATGTCGAGAATGAAATTTCTGTAATTAAGGGCGATGACTGGATTACTAATCAGCAAATTTCCGAACCTACAGTAAGTGATGACGGTTTGTCTACAGTTACCGTTAGCTATCAGTTGGGTGAGGCTACGGTAACTCGTGGTGGTGTTATTTATATCAAGCAGAAAGATGGACCTGTCTATTGTGAAATATCTGTTATACAGAAAGATTCCGATGCAGAAATTGTAGAGATTCCTGATGAAAATCTCAGAACAGCCATTATAAATAATGGTTGGGCTATTTCTGTTGGAGGTAACAATTGTATTGTGGTAGAAGAAGGTTTGAAAGCTACATCTTTCGAAAATGATTATTATAATAAAATAGAAAATTTGAAAGGTATAGAAGCTTTTCCTAATTTGGAAAAGCTTGCTTTAGGGAATGTTTCAAACATGGTTAAATTGGATATTTCAGGCTTGCATAAAGTTAAAACTCTTACTTTTTTTACAAATCGATATGTGGCAGAGTATGATTTAGGAGATAATCCTGTTGAAAACTTTTCTTTAGGTACTTCATATTTGTATGTATCTGATATTAAGATTGTATCTTCAGTAATAGAATCTTTTAATTTGATGTTGTCTGGTTGGTATGCTGAATATGACAATGTTGAATCCATTGATGTATCTGAGTGTTCTGCGTTGAAAACATTGGATGTGCGTCGTGGTTCAAAATTGAAAACTCTCTACTTGAAGACAGGGCAGGATATTCCTAATCTGACAAAGAATGAATTTACTCAAATCGTATATAAATAATATGGATTGAACTTTATACCTAAGGGTATTTTATATATTTTGGGGCATTTGGCTGCTAATAGCCAAATGCCCCAATTTTTTTGTAGAATATCTATAGTCTTGTAGGTTGATAGTAAGCATCCGAAGAACTACTGGTTTTGAACCTTTCTATACACCAATAGCGACTGTCACTATAAACCTAATAGCTGCAGTCGCTATTGTTTTGTCGAACCTATATGTTGTAATTGAGATTAGTTGCCAGATTCTATAGCCTGTTTGGTCAACACACTTTCCGGATGTTACAACTTCCACTGATGTGGAAGCAGATTCAATAGCTCATCATGCGTTGCCTTCTTATGATAGGGTGGGTTAGCAGTTCTATCAACAATTTCTCAGATTCGCTCCCGAAGTGGGCACGGAGCCCGTTGGGGAAAAGCAGGGCTACACCCTGTGGTATCTGTTCTACCAAGGTCAGTTCTGTAGTGGATTGCTTGAAACTGATGGGAGCCAACTCCTGTTTGAGACTGTATTTTCGGCAGCACATTTTTTACGCCAGTAGGCTGTGCAATGTGTAGTTCTTCGGATGCTTACGTTTTAGTCACTATATTTTTTTGTAGAACTTATATGTTGCAGCTGTTGCAAGTACCATTGTAGTATTTTTATAAACGCCGCTGTCGTTTATATTTCTCTCTATAGTTTTTGCTGATAAACTTAGAAGCTATTTAAAAATTACACAATAATTTTGTTAAGCATGATTTTGCAAAAAGCAAGTTGAATCATAGCCTCTGCAGTATCAGCATGAAACTCGTAGTCTATCGTCAGCCTTCTGAAGTTTTCCAGCCATGCGAATGCTCTTTCAACAATCCATCGTTTCGGAATGACTTTAAACTTTGACGGGCATTCATCAGGTTTGAGAACGACTTCAAGTCCCCATTTGAATTTGTCAAATATCTAATCTGCAAGGCTTCCTCTATAGCCACCATCCGCAAGACTTTTGGCAAGACGAGGAAATTTGTAGGATAGTTTCTCCATGACTTTCGGAGCACCCTTGCTGTCATGAATATTGGCTTCATGCACAGCTACAGACATCAGAAGTCCTTGGTTATCAACGATTATATGCTGTTTTCTGCCCTTAATCTTCTTGTTGCTGTCAAGTGCTCGAACAGAATCTACATGATGTGAAGTCTTAACACTTCGTGAGTCTATGATGCCCATGTTGGGGCTTTCGTTGCGACCAGACTGGATGCGTACCATAGAGCGAAGTTTATCAAGGAGTTCTTCAATGATGTCTTCGTTTTTCCACTTGCTGCAATAGTAGTATACGCTCTCCCACGGAGCAAAATCCTTGGGAATCATGCGCTACTGACAGACTGTTTTGAGAAGATACAAAATCGCATTCATGATGTTTCTGAGAGAATGTTTTCGCTTCCTTTCTTGCGGATTTATAATTTTTTCTATAACTTGCCACTGTTTATCAGTAAGGTTAGTTGAGTATTGTTCCATAACTTTAATTGATTGGTACTCATAAAGTTAAGAATAAATATTAAATTAACCTGCTGATTTGCAATATATTAATTGTTGCTATAACATTTATTTTCAATAATTTTTAAACAGTTTCTTATGGCTTTCCCAAAAAATATTCAGGGTAACTGCACCAAAATTTTTGATTCATGATTGATAGCATCATCTTTGTCGAATAAATACTATTTCTTATTTTTCAGAAGTAACCGATCCTCGTGTGACGGGTCGTTCTCTGCACTTGTTGTCAGACATATTAATGATAGGTTTATGTACTTATCTGACAGGTGGTACCGATTATGAACGACTTGACAGACGGCGGCAGCCCACGGGATTTCGAGGTCTTGTACCCGTAATCCCGGCAATACAGATAAATAAGTGCGGCAATGTCGCACTTATCACAAAATTATTTCCGGATATATTTTGTAATTTAAGAGATAAGTTCTATGTTTGGAACCAATAGAACCTGCCAAGCCTCTTAACAATGCTCAAATAGGCGGGTCGTTTTTTTTATATACACCTATGAAACAACTGTTTACTAAAACATTCTACTTCCCACAACAGCATATTGTCCTTTTAAAAAATAGAGGTTTGTTAATAGCGGACGAGGAAAAAGCCGCCGGGTATATTTACAATATCGATTATTTCCGTCTAAGTGCTTACTTCTATCCGTTGCTGAAGTCTCCCAAGGAACAACATCTGTACAAGCCGAGGGCAACTTTCGTGCAGGCGTTGAACATGTATCGTTTCGACCGCAAACTAAGGTTGTTGTTCTTTACCGAGATAGAGAAAATAGAAGTGGCTATCTGCAGTTGCATAACCAATGCGGTCAGCGAATATTTTAACGATTTGTTTTGGATTACCAACCCTACATATTTTTTCAATATGCAGAGCTTCCGATACACACAGGACACGATAGATGCGGAATTGAAAAAATCAAAGGAAGACTTTATACTCCATTTCCGTTCCGCTTATACAGACGATTATCCGCCTGCATGGATGATTACTTTGCAGGATTTACACGAACCTGAAAGATAATGTGATAAAAAACGTATCGCCCAACATTTTGGTTTGCAAGTCCCGATGTTCAGTTCATAGATTCTCATTCTGGCTGGCTTGCGCAATATGTGTTGCCACCATTGCCGGACATGGAACAGGGAACTGGCGACCATCACCACGGAACCACGCAGGACAAAATACGGTTGGATTGACTCTTCCCGGACAGACAAGCGCAGGATGTATTACCGTATCTGCATGAGGTTGTGTTAAAACGCTGACACAGCTTTTTTATGTGCAAAGCCCAGACTTTCTCAAGCCCGGGCTTTGTTATTACCCAAAGTTTTCGTATCTTTAGGTATAAAGTTTTTCGTTATGGCAA
>CABSGW010000111.1 GCA_902477365.1 uncultured Prevotellaceae bacterium | reverse complement strand
CCTCTCATTCGTTTATATACAAGCCGTTTACGGACAAAGCTTCGCACCGCAGCTCAAGTTCGGCCATGCCACCGTAAAAATACATGCGGACAAAGAAACCATAGACAAAGTATTTGGAGAGAGCATCGCAATTATAGCCAGCAATCCGCTGACACCCAGCGAAGCACCTTCTTTGGCCGTACTGAAAGACGGTGTCTACGAGGCATCTGTCCCCTTGCTGTCTCCCTCTCCCGCCCTCATCATGGGATTTGACATTGCCAACAACTGGTTTCCGATTATTCCGGGAGAAACCACCACTATCAGCCTGACACGGCAGCAAGACGGCAAATGCAAACTGGAAGTGCGCCAGCCTGTGATACCGGGATTTGCCGACATAGAAAAAGCATTCAAAAAGTTCTTATTGGAAATTTTACCTGCTAACTATAACTTTCAGACGGCCATCACGCAACTGCAGATGCACCAGTTGAAAGACTCCATACTGGCCCGGAACGAACAGCTGGTCAAACAGTTTGGCGAAGCCGGACATTCCGAGTTTAGCACACGCTGGCTGGCAAATCAGTTGCCCGCTTACGGTGCCATGCGTTTCCTGAACAGCATGCACCACTGCGTCGACTTCAATCCGAAAAAGCCCCAAGCGCTGCTGCGCGACTTCAACCTGAACGACCAGACAATACTGTGGGCCACAGCCACCAGTTACCTGTTGCACACAAACATACTGGATACCGACTCGACCGGCTACCTGTCTATGGAGCAAGGATACCGCCAGATAACCGAAAAATTCAAACCGTACACCGGCTTTAACAAGGGGTTGTTCTACGATCTGCTGACAGCATCACTGCTCTACCAACAGCACATAACCCAATTGCGGCCCTTCACGCCCGAACAAACAGCGGCTATCAAAACATTTTACAACTCAAAGAACGCAGACATAGGACGGTATCTGCTGGCGGTAAACGAGACCTTGAGCAAACAGCTGAATGCGGCAAAAAAGACACAGACCAGCACATTTGAACCGGAAACCCTGGATGCGGCAACCTTCATCGCCGACATCGTCAAACAGCATCCGGGCAAACTGGTACTCATCGACTTCTGGGCCACCTGGTGCGGGCCGTGCATCGCCTCCATGCAACGGACAGAAGCCCTGAAAGAACAATACCGGGACAAGGTGGTATGTGTCTACATTTGCAGTAAATCGGGACCGAAAGACCGGGAAAAATGGCTGGATTATACCAAACTGTATGCCGGCATGCACTACTTCATCAGCCAGAAAGACAATAAGGCACTGTTTACACACCATCAACTGCCGGCTGCCATTCCCACCATGCTCCTATTCGATAAAAACGGGAAACAGGTAAACCAGCACACCGGTGGCTTCGACACAGCCATGCTGAAAGCGTTGTTCGACAAATACGATAAATAAGAAACGATTGCTGTCCGGTAAAACAGCCTCTACCTTTTAAACTCCAAGTAACCAAGATGTTTGTTCGTTTACTCTTTTGCATATTCCTTGTTTGCGCCAATCAAGCAATGGCGCAAAACAAGACGGTTGAGTTGCACGAAATGGAAATAGGCGCATGCCAGAACCATTCGTGGACAATTCCCGAGACAAAGACAAAATGGAGTTCAAATAAAGAAAATCAGCTGGATAGTGTGTTATTTAAAGCCGGCTTCTTCAACATTCTGGTGTACAAGAAAGACAGAGAAACCGTCTACTCCATCCTACAACGCTACAACCCTTCACTCACAAGCAATTACCGATTTTCATTTCCGGCAGACTCGCTTTCAGTGTGGAAACAACACCCCACACAAGTCCCCAGTGTCCATGTATGCAAGTACATGCATAAGGGAATAGAATGGCACTATCGGTTCAGACCCGCCACACCGATGAATTACAACGATGCCCGAATAAACGATTTCCCCCTCGTTACACAAGGAGTCAGGTGTAAGACGTTAGCCCTGAACAATCGGATTTTTAAAATCTCCCAAAACGACAACGGAACTGAGAAAATTTACATCCAGCCAACCACTGGTGTACAAGAGAATCAGGATATTTATTTCGATGGAATCCATCATAAAAGTATGTACCACCTCAAAGATACCATTCCCTGCAATGGCCGCTATTATAGCATCGACAGCATCGATGCTGCGTGGAAAAAGCTGTATTACACTTCCACCGACACGTTGCAGAAAAGATATATGCCCCAGTCTGTTATGAAAGACCTATTGCCCTATATGGGGAGGAACAATGTTTTACTGATTGATTTCTGGGGAACATGGTGCGCTCCTTGCATCAGCTCCTTGCCCCGATTAAAGGCCGTTTACCGTGAAATGAACACCTACTGTTCATTTGTCAGTGTTTGTTTTGACGCGGCAACCAAGCGACAGACAGCCGATTCCCTGATAAAAAAACACGAAATACCTTGGCCGCAACTATTCGACGAAGATTCACCGAAACCGGGGAACAAGCGTCCATATACCTTGCAACTAAACATTACTCTTTTCCCCACTTATCTCCTGATTAAAAAGGACGGAGAAATACTCTTTCAAGGAAATGGAGATAAGGGGCTGGATGCGTTCACACATTATATGTCCCGTATCCCTAAAGCAGCTTCCCACACTGACTAAATCAGCATAAAACTACATCCTACACTATGAAACAAACAATCCTCTTTTTAGCGACCGCATTCTGCGTGCTGAATCTCTGTGCACAGACACAGGACATTCACCTAAAATTGAAACGGGAAATAATTCCTCAAGACATGGTGATGCAGCCAATGCCGGGTATGCCCGATCACCTGAAAAACAAGTACACCCCACCGAAAGCGTTGGAAAAACACTTGAAAGAGGACAGTTGCGTCTGCCTGTGGACCTACTACCTGCTGCCACAAGAAGATACCCTGGGACTGGTTACCATCATGAACAAAGACAGAATCATTGTCTATGCAGACTGTAACTTGAATCGCAATTTCGACGATGATCCGGTATATACCCTCTCCAAAGAATGGTTTCACGCTGATCCCACCCAGAACTTATACCACACGGACGATTGCAACATCTTACTGAAAAAGCCCTATTCGTCCAACAAAACGCTATCAGACCCCGACTGTGTGTTGGTAGTCTCTTTACTTTCCAAAGCTTTCGGATCAGACAACAATGCCGTGCGTATAGGTAATTGTTCCTATCGGGTAGCAACCTTCGACGTAGACGGAGTAAGCTATAAATTACAACTGGCATGGGATCCCAGCTGGTATCCTAACTACTACAAAATTTTCTCCGTCTACAAAGCCGAGGCGGATGGCGAATGGCACAATACCGACCAAAAAGACGGCCGCTACAACGACCTCATCTTTGCAGGCGAAAAGAAGTATCACCTTACGATAAACCGAAAAGAGAAAACGGCGATACTTAAACTCGTAGGAAAGGAAATGACAAAATAAAGAAGCGAAAACAAACCTTTTAAACCAACCTTCTTACTCTATCATACACATGACGATAAAAAAACTATTTTTCTCTCTTTTATATGTTGCCACAGCCATTACGGCCGCTGCACAAGACAGCATTACAGTCAAACTCGAAAAAGAGCCTGACCCGCTCAGGTCATACTATTCGCCACTTCCGTTCATGGCACCGCAGATGCAGCAACAATACAGCCTACCGACAAGACTGAAGGAAAACACCTTAAACTATCAATGTGTCTACTACCCACTACCCACCAACGATACACTGGGTCTCATCATGGTTATGGGAGAAGAAATTATCGTCTACGCAGACTGCAACTTGAACAAGGATTTCAATGACGACGTAATTTATACATTCCCCAAAGGATCTTACACCGAAGGAGGAGACTGGACAACACTGGATATGGACAACATTCCGTTGAAAATACCCTATAAAAAAGACCGAACATGGCCCGACCCAAACTGTTACCTGTTCATGAGTATACAATTCAATGACCCAACAGCTTCCACCAACACATTGCGGATCAGCAATAACGTGCATCAGACCGGTACATTCAGCATCGGAGGAAAAGAATACAAGCTGATCCTTTCATGGGCATTCTCGTGGTGGCCTAACTATTACAAAATCTCGGCTATACAGGAAAAGAGAGAAGGAGAATGGAAAAATGTCAGCCAGTATGCAGACTCAAAGAATGATTTAATCACGATACAAGGAAAGAAATACCACCTCACGGTAAACCGAAAAGAGCGTACAGCCACGCTTAAATTCGTTGGAAAAGAATAATTCTTTCCACATCCTTTCACCTAACACTGAATTTTATGTACAAACGTTTACTCTTTTTCCTGTTACTGCTCATTGCCTGTGCATCGGGTACCTACACTTACGGACAATCCCTATATCCGTTCAGCATCAGCGGATACATTGTTACGGCCGAAGACTCCCTACCGATTTCGGCGGCCGAGGTGGAACTCCATGTCAACGGTACGGTGTCCAACCAAATACGAAGCAACGACAACGGTTATTTCTTTTTCAACCTGAGCAAGGCCGGCAACTATCACCTGACGGTAAAAACCAAAGGACGGAAAATGGCGGAAAGAAAACTGACGCTCAACACCATTCAAGCACGGGTAAATCTGGGCAATCTGGCATTGGCAGACAACACCGTAAGGCTCAAAGTGGCAACCGTAAAGGGAAGGGCCAGGCTGCAAGTGATGCGGGGAGACACCGTAATCTATAATCCGGCAGCCATGCGCCTGACAGACAATGCCACGCTGGCCGACATGCTGGAACAAATCCCGGGAATAAAAGTGGAAGGGGGAGAGATTCTGTGGCAAGGGAAAAACATCAGCCAGATACTGGTAAACGGACAAGAATTCTTTGGTGACAACAAAGCCATCGCACTGAAGAACCTGCCTACATACGCCATACAAAACATCAAAGCCTACGACAAACAAAGCGAATTTGCCGAACACACGGGCATTGAGGACGGGAAAAAGCGGGCGGTGCTGGACGTCACACTGAAGAAGGAATACCAAGCCAACTGGATAGGCAACGCCGTTGCGGCAGGAGGAACGCACAACCAATACAATGCCAACATCTTCGGGACACGCTTTACCAACCGCTGGCGTACATCGGTCATCGCGCAAACAACCTCGCTGATGCCGGGATTCATCGACCTGAGTAACGGCAATTTACTGGCATCGGGCGTACAAGAGGGTGCAAACCACAACCAGCAATATGCCGGTGAACTGGTGTGGAACAACGGACGAAAAACCAACCGCCCCGGTTACCTCAATGTGAACGCACACGTCGAAGCCAACAACTACGACCAGCAAACCAACATGGAAAGAGCCGAAGAGTCGTACCTGCCCGATAGCAAACCCGCTTACTTCTTCCAAAAAAACACCGGACGCAACAAGCAGAATTTCCTGAAAGGCCAGGCAACGGTGAAATGGCAGATGGATACCCTGACTTACGGTCGGTTCAACCTAAACTTCAACCATTACCGTCAACACCAAAAGACCGAAAACCGGTCAGCCACCTACGATGAGGCTCCCTACGAAGTCGCAGGAGAGCGTTTTCCGCTAGACGGGCTGTTCAGCGACACACCACCCGAAGAACTGTTGGCAATAGCCGTAAACCGGAACAGGCAAAGGGCTTACCGGCGGGGGCGGGACAATGCGCTCACAGCCTCGGCCCTGATCATCCGTAGGCTGAACGGAAAAGGACGAAACATCACGCTGGACGGAACATACACCCTGAACAAAAAGCACGATACACGCCACACCCTGGCCGACATCGTGTATTACCGGCAGACCGACAAACAGGTGAACCGCCAATACATACCGCAAACCATGCGCAACACCAAAGGAACGGTAGCACTGAAATACAGTGAACCGCTGGCCAAACAACTGGCCCTCACCGTCGGCTACCGTTACACGCAGGAGAGCCGCCACAACGACCGGCCGCTCTATCAGCTCGACCGGCTTCAGGGAGCGTGGGCCGACACCTTTCTGCCGCTCGAGACACTACCATCGGCCGACTCGCTGGATGCCATACTGAACGCCCGAAACAGCATCTTTTCAACCTACCACTACTACAACCATGCCGTAGATCTGAAACTCAGTTACACGGGAAAACTATGGCGTGTGGCAGCCGGAGTGGCCTTGCGTCCCGAACGTACCCGACTGGACTACCTGCGCGACCGGCTGGACACTACCGTCATACGAAACCTGTGTTACCTGTCGCCCAACCTCTACGTAAAACGGAACCTGGGAAAAAGCACCACACTGGATGCCACCTATTCGGCCACCGAGAAATATCCGGAACTGACCTATATGCTGGACATTACCGACGATGCCGATCCGCTCAACGTGACCCGGGGAAACCCCGACCTAAAACCCTCGTGGACACACAATGCCACCATCAATACGCGGACTTATCTGTCGAAAACGGATTTCTCGCTGAACAACAACCTGCGCTTTACGGCAACCAGCCGGGATATCAGCAACACGTTACACTACGACCCCACAACGGGTGTGCGCACCTTGCAACCCCGAAACGTCAACGGAAACTGGTTGTTGCGCTACAATGCCAACACCGACTTTAAACTGGACAGCATCGGCCGCTTCAGGCTGAACCCCTCGGGCAGCATCGGTTATCGCCAATACCACGGTATGGTAAGTACCACAGGCGACCTGTTCCGCGAAAGCCGCACCAACGTACTCAACGGCAACCTATCGGCAAAAACCGTCTTCAAACAGGGCAAGGCACGCATCACGCTCTGGGCCGCCATGGATTGGGAACAGGTACGCAACAACCTGCAACCGTCACTCAACCAAGAACACTATCTGTGGGAGGTTGGATCGCAGCAATTCGTCACCCTGCCATTCAACGTTTACCTGAACGGCTCCATCAGGTTACGTACCCGGGACGGCTATTCGCAACCCTCCATGAACTATACCGACTGTGTATGGGATTTGACCGTAGGGCGCAGTTTCCTGAAAAGCAAACGTCTCAACGTAGAACTGTTCTGCAGCGACCTGCTTCACGGACAGAAACGGCGTTTCTACACCCAGTCGGCCTATACCAACGCATATAGCCGTTACCAATATACGGACTCTTTCCTGCTGCTGACGGTAAGCTATCGCCTGTCTACACAAAAGCAATAAATAGAAACAGGCGAACCTAATTCACATTAAAAAAGAGAACAATTGAAATTGCGTTTTACAACCGAACAGAAATTGTACCATAAACGATCGTTGCCATGTGGAAAAAACTATATTTTATATGCTGTTGCTTAATCTGTTTTTCGGCCAAAGCCGATGTGCTTCCATCCAACAAGTTCAAGACCGGTTACGCCACGGTTTCGGGACAACTGCTGTCCCCGGCCAGCACCACCGATACGCTGCGTTTTGAGCTTGTCACCTCACTGACGGACTTCAACTTGTATACGGCATCCATCGGGCAGAACGGTCAATTCAGCATACAGGTTCCACTTGGGACAGAACGGCAGATAGGCGCTTACAGCTTGTTCCGGAACAACCGGCGGACAGCAAGCGGAATGCTTTTGCTGGACCAAACTGCCGACGTTTTCGTAAAGATTGCCGGTAAAGACGGCGGCGACACGGTGATGGTACAAGACAAGTTGCCGTTTGCTCCGCAAGACTTCCATTACATCACGCGGGCGCTCGGCAATTTTGAAGAGGCCCACACGTTCTCCGTAACAGCCCGCCACTACCAGCTTCCTTACTCCGACTACCTGAAATTTGAACTGGACAGTGTATTGCCCGACCGCATCAAGGCGAGTCTGTCCAACTATCCACTCTCGACACCTGCCAGGGAGTGGCTGGTTTCGTCATTCCAGACCCGTTACATAGCCGGGAGGTTGTTTTATTACCAGAAAGATGCTTCCCGAAAAACAGGCACAACGGTCAAGGAACCTCCACTGGGTTATTATAGTTTCCTGAAAAGGTTCGATTTAAACAATCCGAAACGGTTATACGACCTGAATATCAACGCCTTCTTAAACCGTTTCCTGTCCATAGAGGCTTTTCAGATTCCGCCAATCGGCGAAACACCTGTCACACAGTGGATGGAACAGGTTTCCGGCCGCATAAAAGAGGTGGTCGGCTTTGAGTCCGGCATTTTCTACGAGTGGTTGGCCACGGCGTCTTACCTGCAACAACTGGACGACCAAAAACAACCGCTCAGCGACAAACAGCTGAAGGTGATAAAGAACTGCCCAGCTCGCTACGCCGACATGAGGAAGACGTTGCTGGCAAAAAACGAGCGGCTGTTGCAGGAACTGCATAAAAACAAAGACCTGTACCTGGGCACACTGCCGGCCGATACGGTCCGGCTGATAGAGCGCATCCTGTCCCGCCATCCCGGCAAACCGGTTGTAATAGACATTTGGGGAACATG